>JBDHAS010000005.1:0-44048 GCA_039588015.1 Gemmatimonadota bacterium
AGAAGCAACAGGAAGCCGCCCCACACAAAACCGCACGTGAGAACCATGGCGACAACAGCCGACGTGTTCAAAAGCGACCTCCTGCCCTAGTCAGGCAGCGCGTATTTGAAGGCTTCGGACGTTCTCGGCCTTCACGATAACATACCCAGACCGGGGCTCTCTTATTCACCCGCCAATGGCTCGAACCGGGCTGTGAAGTGACGCAGGAACGGCGCCTGGTATGTGATTCGGTAGCCGCCGATCTCGTCGCGACGATTCCACACTTCGAGAATCGCCTCTACAACGTAGTCCACATGGCTCTGAGTATACACTCGGCGCGGTATCGCCAGCCGCAACAGTTCCTGTGCCGCTGGCTCTTCCTCGCCGGTCTCCCGGTCCACGTGTCCGAACATAACGCTGCCGATCTCGACGCCGCGGATACCGCCTTCTAGATAGAACTCGACCGCCAGGGCGATACCCGGATATTGGAGCGCCTCAATGTGTGGAAGAAACCGCCCCGCGTCTACATAGACGGCGTGACCACCTGGCGGCTGAACGATCGGCACGCCCTCTTGCGAGATATGCTTCCCCAAGTACTCCGTGGACACGATGCGATACTGCAGGTAGTCCTCGTGCACCACTTCCTCCAGACCCGCTGCAATGGCCTCGAGGTCCCGGCCTGCCAGCCCGCCGTATGTGGGATACCCTTCCGTCAAGATGAGAAGGTCTTTCTCCTGGCGAGCCAACTCGCCGTCGTTCGTCGCCAGGAACCCGCCTATGTTCGCGAGCCCGTCTTTCTTCGCCGACATGGTACAGCCATCGGCATAGGACATGAGCTCACGCGCGATCTCGGGGACCGACCTGTCCGAATACTCCGGCTCGCGCAGCTTGATGAAGTACGCGTTCTCCGCGAACCGGCAGGCATCGATATAGAGGGGTACCGAGAAGCGACGACACACCTCCGACACCGCCCGAACGTTGCCCATCGACACCGGCTGACCGCCGCCCGAATTGTTCGTGATTGTCAACATCACTAGCGGCACGTTCGCTCCGTCCTCGCGGCCGAGCAGATCCTCAAGCGCACCGACATCCATGTTACCCTTGAACGAATGCGGCGCTGCCAGGTCGCGCGACTCGGGGCATGGAAAGTCTAATGCCTCAGCGCCGCAATACTCGATGTTGGCACGCGTTGTGTCGAAATGCGTGTTGTTGGGCACGATGTCTCCCGGCCCGCACATCACCGAAAACAATATCCGCTCGGCAGCCCTGCCCTGGTGTGTCGGGATGATGAACTCGAACGGAAACAGCCGCTTCACAGCCTCTTCGAAGCGGTAGAATGACGGGCTTCCCGCATAGGACTCGTCGCCGCGCATCACCGCGGCCCACTGGTCCGAACTCATCGCACCGGTGCCGCTGTCGGTAAGCAAGTCGATCAGTACATCGTCAGCATGTAGGAGGAAGACATTGAAAAAGGCCTCTCGGATCTTCTCTTCCCGCTCTACCCTCGATGTGACGCGAATCGGCTCGACCGCCTTGATCCTGAAGGGCTCAATGATCGTTGTGAAAGGCATCGTATTACTGATCCTTCTGACTGTCCTCACTCGGGCCCAGGCCAAGCTGATCCTGAATCCCTCGCATAGCGTCGATGACTACCTGGGTGTGTTCCGAGAAGTCGACACCCAATTCCTCGACCCCTTTGGTTACGTCATCCCTGGCGACGCCACGGGCAAAGCTCGAGTCCTTAAACTTCTTCTTGACGGATTTGACCTTGAGATCGCTCAGGCCCGTGGGCCGCACCAGAGCGCAAGCCGTCAAGAAACCCGTCAGCTCATCGACGGCGTACAGCGTCCTAGCCAGCAAGCTCTCACGCGGAACCCCCGTATGGTCGGCATGGCCGAGAATCGCCTGCAATATTTCGTCCGGATAGCCCCTCTCGCGCAGGATGTTCACGCCAGTGGTAGGATGCTCGTCGTCCGGCTTGCGCTCATCGTTCGGCCAGCGCTCGTAGTCGAAGTCGTGAAGCAATCCCGTTATGCCCCAGAATTCCTCATCTTCACCGTACTTACGCGCATAGAACCGCATCGCGGCTTCTACCGCGTACATATGCCGGCGAAGGTTCTCGTTCTGAGTATACTCGTGCATCAAGGCCAGCGCGTCGGCGCGATTCAATTCCATGGATTGGCTCCCTGGTCCTTAAGTCCTAGATCAACTAGCGGTTCCTTAGGGCCGTTGGCCCTACCGTATCTGCGCGATCTGCGCACGACGTACGCAGCCTGAATGCTACGCCAGGGTGTGGGCGCTCGGACATAGTTCCTCGACCAAACATCCGCCGCACTTTGGCTTGCGGGCCGTACACGTGTAACGACCGTGCTGAACCATGCGCAACCCGACGTCACTCCACTCCTCCTGAGGGACTAGGACCATGAGATCTCGCTCGACCTTCTCGGGATCTTTCTCACGGCTGAGGCCCATGCGTACCGATACCCTCTTGACGTGAGTGTCGACCACGATTCCCTCGTTCTTGCCGAAACCGGAACCAAGAATGACGTTCGCCGTCTTGCGGCCGATCCCGGCAAGCTCGATGAGCTCCTCCATCGTGGCGGGAACGACCCCGTCGTGCTCATCCACCAAAGCCTGCGCGAACGAGAGTATCGAACGGGTCTTGTTCCTGAAGAACCCGGTCGGCCGGATCTCTTCCTGGAACAGTTCCGGATCGGCGTTCGCGTAGTCTTCTGCCGTTCGGTATTTTTGAAACAGGGTGCGCGTGACTTCGTTTACACGCTTGTCGGTGCACTGGGCCGACAGAATGGTCGCGACGGCCAGTTCCAGAGGATTGCCGAACTCGAGCTCGATACGCGCAGGATAAGCCCCGCTCAGCCGCTCCACGATACCGCCGGCACGCCGCTTCAGCTCCTCCGCGGTTTCTTCCACGTTTCCTGGCTCACGCCCCTTAGCGGCCACTCACTTCCGCCGATCGCGTTCAGTGAGTTGCTGATACTTGTCCAGCCACTGAGCTACGTCCGCCCGCGAGATTACTCCCTCCAGACGCCCACTCTCGACGACCAACGCTCGACCCACACCGGCGCCCTCGAGCTTGGAGAGGACCTCGGCCAACGTGTCATGCGGTCGAACCGTGACTGCCTCGCACACCCGCATCATGACTTCCTCAACTCGCGTCGTGGGCCAGCGATCGCGTTCCACGTCCTTCACCTGACTCAGGGTTATGAGGCCCAGAAGCTTGCCCTCACCGTCCTCCACGGGAAAAGCGTTGTAGCGACGACGCAAGAAGTACTCGTCGACAAGATCGCGTAACGTCAATTCCGGCGGCACGGTCTCGGGCGTCCGTGTCATCGCTTCATGAGCTTGCACCCCCTCGAGGACGCGCCTCAAGATGAGTTGCTTATAGCTCGCCTCGGCGGCCTGGGCCAGGAACCAGCCGATGAAGATCAGCCACATCCCACCGACGGGGTCGCCTTGGTAAAGCAGGACGATCCCACCCCCGATCATTACGAACCCCAGGCCGCGCCCCGTATACGACGCCCAGCGCGTCGCCTTCCTCAGATCCTTTGTTATGTACCACGCGAGGGAGCGGAACAACCGTCCGCCATCCAGCGGGAAGCCCGGAATGAGGTTGAAGGCGGCCAGTATGATGTTCGCGCTCGCCAAGAAGTCGGCGACGCCGGTGACCGGCTCCGGCATGCCCCAGCGTGCCCCTACCCTCGCGAAGGCGAGCAGGGCCAAACCGATGACGGCGCTGGACAGCGGCCCAACAACGGTGACCAAGAACTCGTCTTTCGGATTCTCCGCATCCGACTTGAGCCGGGCCATCCCACCGAATATGAAGAGGGTGATCCCCTCGACCGGAATACCGCGCGCCCGAGCCATCGCCGAGTGTGCCAGTTCGTGCAACAGCACCGAGCCAAAGAAGAGCAAGGCTCCCGCGAAGGCCATCGCTCCGTACACGGCGTTGTCGTAACCAGGCACGCGGGAGGGGAACACCCACTTAGCAAAGGTCCAGAGGAGGAGGGCGAAGACGACGAACCAGGACAGATGGAGCCGAACCTCGAACCCGAAAAAACGAGCAATCCTAATCCCCGCAGTCATCCACGGCTCCGTTCGACATTGCCGACGCGGTAGTAGTCGAGCGACGTGTTCTCGCTTCGGCCACTCGACTCTGCATCGTCAGTGCGGATATCCCGTACGTGCTCGATCGACATCGGGTAGGTATCGATGTACCAGAGCGCTCGCAGCAGCAACACCAGCACCTCGGAAGGCCTCCGCAACGAATACAGACCCGCGAGATCCGCGCCGGGAATGTCCGAAACGAACGCGTCCGAGTCCTCCGCCACATCTTGCCGGGAGAGGTCTGCGGTCAACTCGGCCACGCTGAATCCGGGGCGGTCGGCGCGCATCCCGAGGACCAGCAAAACCTCGGCCTGGCCTGCCGGTTCCTCGGGCTGGAGCCTCACGAACATTCCCTCGACGGGCTCCGGCGGATGATCTTCAAGTACCGCCGCCCAGAAGAGATTGTACGGCAGTTCAAGGTAGAACGAAGCGTGTGCTGCTCGTGCCGGCCAGACGGTCAGGTCCGGTGGCGATTCGATCAGAGAACGAACGACCGACTCTTCGAAGGCGTACGAGTGAAGCCCGAAGCGCCAAAAGTTGTAGCAGTGATAGAGGATCTCGAGGTAGCGGTCGACCGCGGCCGGTTCTGTCATCTCCGGAACAAACTCACGCAGCAGCCTCGCGACCTGTTCGGCTCCGGCGAACTGATCGCGTCTCGACAGCGGGCGCCCCAGTTGGTCCGCCTCCGCGAGGATTGCTCCCAGCCCGCGCTCGGCGGCACCCTCGCCCCCAAAGACGCGCTCGTATGGAGATATCCGACCGACCCGTGCCGCGCGTTCCATGCTCCTACCGCCTGCTCAGTGGCGTACTTCTAATCGAGCGAATTAGCCGTCTCGAGCGCCGCAGGTTCGTCCGTGATCCCCGATCGCTTGGTCAGCCACGGATTGATTAGCCAAAGGACAATCAGAACGAGACCCCACTGCAACAGCACCGTACCAATGCTGAACGCGCTGAGCGGATTGAACGCCGCGCGCCAACCTTCGCCCCATGCCTGGAAGAACCACCACACCATCAGCACTACTGCTTCCACCGAGCACAGCACGATGGCCCACTCCCACCAGCGTCCGACCTTGAGGTCGGAGCCAGGGTGGTTGATAAGCTCGGTGCGGAACCTGCGCACGCCAAATTTCATGACCGCGAACGCGAAGAAGAAGCCGGACAACATCAGGCCGATGCTCCACACGTTGTCCTGGTTGGCGAAGAACCCCATGGAAAGCGCGCTGGGTACGCCGGCGAGGAACCCGACGATACCTACCCACCAGATCCCGCGCCCCCTGGACACACCGGCATCCACAAGCACGCGCGTGGCCAACTCGATCATCGAGATCAGGCTCGTCCAAGCGGCGAAGATCAGTGCCAGGAAGAATAGGGCCATGAAGAACCGCCCGGCCGGCATCGTTCCGAACAGCTGCGGCAACCAGATGAACGTCAGCCCTTCGTTGCCCACACCTCTGAGTTGCTGTGCCGCATCGGGCGCAAGCGCGAATGCTGTGCAGATGACCATGATCGCCGCGAGCAACGACATCGAGTTATTGCCGAAGCCGAGTGTGAACGCGTTAAGCGACGTATCCTCGTTTCTGCGCATGTACACGGCGTAGGTAAGTATGAGACCCCAACCCGCGCCGGTATCCCATGCGTTTTGAGTGAGCGCCTCGAGCCACACGCGATAGTCGAGCAGCTGTCCCCAATCGGGGGTGAAGAGGAAGTTTAGTCCAGCAGCGGCACCCGGCAGCGTTATCGCTCGGATCGCGAGCACTACGACCAGTACGACCAGGCTCGGGATCAAAATGCTGGCTACTTTTTCGATCCCGCGAACCCCCTTCGCGACCACCATGACACCCAAGCTTATCGCGACGGCATGGGTAAGCAGTGCCTGCGGCGCTGCGGCATAGTCATTCCAGAAGGCGTCCGGCGTGGCCCCCGGTATCCCACCGCTGAGCGTCGCGACGAGGTGGCGGATACACCATCCCATCACAACGCTGTAGTAGAACATGATGGCTGTGGCACACCACCCAACCCAAGCACCCATCCACGCGAATCGTTTGCCGATCAGCTTTCCGAACGCGCCGACCGTCCCCGATCGCGTCGCCTTACCCAACGAGAACTCAACGAGTATCAGCGGAATCGACCAGAGGAGCAGGAATACCACCCACGCAACGAGAAAGCTTCCACCACCGTTTCTCGCTACGATGCGCGGGAATCGCCAGATATTACCCGTCCCGACCGCCATACCGAGCATGGCGAGCATCATCCCCCAACGGGATGCGAAAACCTCAGGTCGTGAGCTCAAGGTGTTCAGCCCTCACGCGTTTGAGGCGGCGCTGGACTCGACCCGAAGCACCCGCTGCTCCGCCAGCCAACCAAGTACCGCCTCGTTGAAGGTCTCGGCGTGTGAAATCAGAGTGAGGTGTCCGCCGCAGGGAATCTCGACGTATGACGAGTTCGGGAGCAGATCAGCGATCTCTCGCTGCCATTCAATCGGCGTGAAATTGTCCGCCGAGCCCACGACGACGAGGGACGGCTGCTTGATTCGCGCCAGGTCACTCCGCAAGTCACAGTCCTTGAACGTGTCCATACGGATGCTTCCCGCAGACGACGGAAAACGCAGCGGCGCTTCCAACTCGTATTGTATGATGCGCTCGTTTCCCGGCGACGGATCGAATACCCAGATACAAAGACGGCCCCACAAGCGAGCAAGCCGCCGTACCAGGGCCGCGGGAGCGAAGCGAGTGCTCCAGCGTGCGATCGGTATCAGAAGCGTTCGGTTGAGCCCTACATGTGAGAGATCAATCCGCGCGAGCGTATTCGTCAGAATGAGGCCCCAAACCCTCTCCGGATAGAGTGCGGCGAAGCGGATCGCGATGGGCCCACCGAACGAGAGCCCAAGAACGCATACCGACTTCACTTTCAGCGCCTCGAGCACCGCCGCGATGTCGCGAGCGAATTGATCGAATCGATGCTCTACGCCATCGAAGTTAGTGCGGAGGTTGGGAGCGATGACTCGATGCCGCGAGGAGAGAGCGCCTATCTGGTGGCGAAACACCTGGCTGTCCCCAGAGAGGCCTGGCACCAGCATCAACGCCGGGCCTTCGCCAACGTCGATGACCGGGACACACTCGCCACCTGCCAACCGGATCAGGCGCGGCTCGAGAGCTTGGCCGCGATTCCCGCGCAGAGGTGGCGGCTCGGTGGCCAGATTGCGACGCCGCTTGTCGATCAGGTATATGCCGACCAGAGTCCCGGAGCAGAACCACAGGAGCCGGCGTAACCTCACCGCAGAGCCCTCACCCTATTGCCTCCGCCAAGAAGCCGGCCAGCATTCCCGTCGCGACACGCTCTTGCTTCAGCGTGTCCCGGTAGCGGACCGTGACCGTATCGTCCTCCAAAGTCTGCCCGTCTACAGTGACGCAATACGGGGTGCCGGCCTCGTCCTGGCGGCGGTAGCGGCGACCGATCGAGCCGGATTCGTCGTAAAAGGTAGTGTGGCGACCGCGCAGATCATCGGAGATCTTCCGCGCCACCTCCGGCATCCCGTCCTTCTTCACAAGGGGAAAGACGGCGACCTTGGTAGGAGCCAGTTGTGGCTGCAGGCTGAGTACCACCCGCGTTTCACCATCGATCTCCTCCTCCCGATAGGCATCCGCCAAGAGGACCAGCATCAACCGATCGACTCCGCCGGAGGTCTCGATGATATAGGGCACGTATCGCTCATTCGCAGCTTGTTCGAAGTACTCGAGCTTCTTGCCAGAACGCTTTTGATGGGCGTTCAGGTCGTAGTCGGTTCGGTTGTGGATACCCTCGAACTCTTGCCAGCCGAATGAGAACTCATACTCGATGTCGTATGCATCGTACGCGTAATGTGCCAACTCGTCCCGCGTATGCTGGTGCAGCCGCAGTCTTTCCGGTCGCACGCCGAGAGACTTGACCCATTCCAGCCTCTCGTTCCTCCAATAGTCAAACCATTTGAGGTCTGTACCCGGTTTCACAAAGAACTGCATCTCCATCTGTTCGAACTCGCGCGTCCGAAAGATGAAGTTCCCCGGGGTGATCTCATTCCGAAACGCCTTACCGATCTGGGCGATGCCGAAAGGTATCTTCTGCCGGGATGAGTTGAGCACGTTCAAAAAATTGATGTAGATCCCCTGCGCCGTCTCCGGTCGCAGGTAGATCTGGGCCGCCTCTTCCTCGACCGGACCCATGAAGGTCTTGAACATGAGATTGAACATGCGTGGCGGAGTGAACTGATCCTTCATCCCGCAACTAGGGCATTGATCCTCGACCTCATCGGCACGAAAGCGACGGTGGCAGTTCTTACATTCGATGAGCGGGTCGGTGAAGCCCTCGACGTGGCCGCTCGCCACCCAGACCTCGGGGTGCATAAGGATCCCTGCGTCGAGCCCCTCGATGTCGGGGCGGGCGGTGACCATATTCCTCCACCACCGCCCTTTGACGTTCTGCTTCAGCTCGACGCCAAGCGGGCCGTAGTCCCAGACCGACCCGAGCCCACCGTAGACCTCGGACGATTGATACACGAAGCCCCGCCGCTTACAGAGCGAGACCAGCTTCTCCATTAGATCGCTGTTCGACATCAAACCTCGATATAACTGTATGTGTGATCGGTTCCTGCGCCATTCGAGCGCTTCCCCAGGCGCTCAAAGTCTACCGCCACCGGCAAGTGCGCGGCAAGCGTCCTCGGCGAGTCGGGCTACGTCTTCGCTGGTCAGGGTGCGGCCCGGAGCATGCGCGGTAATCACGCCGGATGGCGTAGGTCCGTCCACACGCCCACAAACCAGCAAGGTCGGCACACCAGCCGACCCGGCAGCTTCGAGCAACCGTCCAGTGACCTTGCCCATGCTACTCTGGGCATCGAAGCGACCCTCTCCGGTTAACAGCAGGTCGGCACCAGAGAGGATGTCCCACACATTTCCGCGCCGCAGCATCCACTCCGAGCCGGCCACCAGGTCGGCGCCCAAGAAGGCCCTTGCGCCTGCGCCCAGCCCACCTGCCGCTCCGGCGCCCGGCAGTCCTGCAACCTCGATACCCAGGTCCAGCCTGATCATGTCGGCCAAACGCGCGAGTCCGAGCTCGAGCTGCTGGACATCCTCAGGTCGCGCTCCCTTCTGCGGCCCATAGACCGTGGCCGCTCCCTGAGGCCCGGTCAACAAGTTCTGCACATCGCACAGCGACACAACCCGTGCAGCGAATCGTTGCGGCGGAGGATCTATCCGCCTGAGTCTCGTTAGGGATCCCCCGCCCTCTCCCAACGGTGTGCCCGCCGCTCCGCTGAAGCTCCACCCCAGTGCCCTGGCCATTCCCGTACCGCCGTCGACCGTTGCGCTGCCGCCCAATCCCAGGACGACCTCCGAGGCGCCGGCAGCGATGGCTGCGAGCAGTAGTTCCCCGACTCCCCGCGTCGTTGCGTGGAGAGGGTCGAGGCGGTCGCGCGGAACCAAGTGCAGCCCACAGGCTTCAGCAGACTCGATCACGGCCGTCGAACCTGACCGGACGTAGCCGGCCGTGGTGCTATCGCCGAGCGGACCCGTCACCTCGATCGTCCGGGCGGCTCCGCCCTCGAGAGCAACGTAGGCCTCGAGCAGGCCGTTACCCCCGTCCGACAGTGGGATCTGCAGAATCTCTGCGGCGGGCCACACCGCGGCCACGCCAGCCGCCATCGCCTGCGCGGCTTGCCCCGGTCCTAGCGTCCCCTTGAACGCCGTCGGTGCTACCAGTACGGTAGCCACGGGCAGATTCGTCATCGCATCCCCAACATACATCTATCCTCCTACGGTCTTCACGCGATAGAGCTAACCGCGAGCCCTTCAGACCGGGTGCATGACGTTCGCCGGTGCAATGTGGCGGCGTCGACCGAAGTCGGCCCGGGTCTCAAGACCGGCAGGTCACCGGTATTGCAAATAGGCGCCCGCCGTCTTCTCTTATAGAAACTCGTCTGAGGGAGAACCTCAGCCACAGGAACCTATCGCTCGCTAATCGTTTGGGGGGGGTGACAAATGCACAAGGTAGTGACAGCCGAAGCGGCTACGGGCCGCGCCGTACTTACCCACGTGCTGGTGGACGTGTACGGCGTGGATCGTAAGACGCTGAATGATCCTAACCAGATTGGAGAGCTTCTCATTGGTGCCGCCGCGGCGGCTACGCTGCACCCGCTAGCCGAACCGGCGGCCTATCGTTACCCGGGCCAAGGGTTGACCATCTTCCTTCCAATCCGCGAGTCGCATTTCGCGATCCACACCTACCCGGAACACGGTTACGCCTCTATCGATATCGTAAGCTGCGCGCTCGCCGAACGGGCCACCCGCGCACGCGATCATATCGTCGAACGGCTAGGCGGGGACCGCGTCGAGACCAAGGTCCTGTACCGCGGATTTCTGGAGGAAAGTGAATCCTGAGACTAGATGATGTGACCGGTCCGTCCCCCGGTGCCCGCGGGGACGGGCCGGTCACGCGTTAAGAACCGCATCTTAGCCATTCTCGATCGCGGGCGCAGGCCGTCCACCCGTTCTCAATAGTACAGTATTCTCTCCTCGAAGTAGTCGCGCAGAAAGGCCTCGTACCACTCCTCGACAAGCTGGTTCTCATCGCTGCTGACCGCGTCGATTTCCGCCCGCGGTTCATCGGGTGCGAAGTAGAACATCAGATCCAAGCTCTCGGGAGACAGGTGACGAGCACCGTCGGGCACTTCGCGAAACCGAGTGAAAGGTGAGTGCCCGCACAGCGCGAAACCTGCTCGTACGAAGCTGTACATCCAGACTGCGTATTCCTTCACGTGGGGGAAGACCGATCGAAGCGTGCTGAGCACGCCATCGAACAACGGCGGTATGTAGACGATCTGGACCGCCAGGAGTCCCTCTTGCGGCTCGAGCTGCGATCGGAGCTGGGCGTAGAACTCCTGGTTGTAAAGACGTCCCAAGATGGGGCTGGTCGGATCGGGAAGGTCACACAGCATTAAGTCGAATGGCTCCGAGGAACGATATGTGAGCGCATCGCCGTTGATGACCCTAACTCGCTCGTCCAGCAAGCTCCCTTGATTGAGTTCGACCAGCCTAGGGTGGGTTCGGGCCAATTCGGTAATGGCCGGATCGATGTCGACGATGCATATCAGTTCCAATTCGCTCCCGAAGTGTCGTAGTAGTTCCCGTGCCACCAACCCGTCACCGCCGCCCATCACGCCGACGCGCCGCAAGGGGCTGCGCCGGAAAAGTACAGGCACCACGGACAGCGCCTCGTGAAACCGGTGCTCGTCCCCGCTATAGAATTGGATCTCACCATCCAACAGGAGCATCAATTCCTGTTTTGGCGTCTCGATGAGCAGAATCCGCTGAAAATCGGTTTGCTCTTCCACTAGGATGCGGGCGCCTCCATCTCGAAGAGCTTCCAGCTTGGCGTCCTCGGGTCGCCGGACGATCCCGGGCAACTCGCTCAGTCGCTTCCAATACGCGTCCAAGTCAGCCATCGAGTCTCACTCGGGATCCGGTCCCGGACGGTAGCGGTTCGTAATTGGGAGGCGTCGGTCCTTTCCGAAGGCCCGCGACGACGTGCGGATCCCTGGTGGTGCCTGTCGCCGCTTGTACTCGGCGCGGTCGATCATCTCGAGGACTTCGTGCACCACCGCGCGATCGAAGCCCGCCTTCTCGATCTCCTCGGGGCTGCGATCCTCTTCCACATACGCCGCGATGATTGGATCGAGTATTTCGTAAGGCGGTAGCGTGTCGCTGTCGAACTGGTTTTCGCGCAACTCGGCCGACGGCGGTTTCTTGGTGACCCGATCTGGGATCAGCTTTTCGCGGCTGTTTCGCCAGCGGGTCAGGCGGTACACCCATGTCTTGGGTACGTCCTTGAGGATCGCGAATCCTCCAGCCATATCACCATAGAGGGTCGCGTACCCAACGCTCATCTCGCTCTTGTTGCCTGTAGCGAGAACGAGCCAGTCGTACTTGTTCGACAGGGCCATCAGCAGGTTGCCCCGGATTCGAGCCTGAATGTTCTCCTCCGCCACGTTCGGCTCGGTACCCGCGAACGGTTTCGCGAGCGCCTTCAGGTAGCACTCGAAGAGGCCATCGATGGGTATCTCGTGGAAGTCGACGCCCAGGCGACGCGCTATTTCGGCTGCGTCCTCGCGGTTATGAGGCGCCGTATACTGAGACGGCATCGAGACCGCGGTGACCGCTTCGGCGCCCAGCGCATCGACGGCCACGATGAGAGCGAGTGCCGAATCGATCCCGCCGGAGAGACCGAGCACCGCGTGCTCGAAGCCGTTCTTGCCAAAGTAATCTGACGTTCCCAGAAGTAGCGCTTGGTAGATTTCGGCCTCCGGAACCAGCGGCTCGCGCACTTCTTGCGGCTCCAACTCGACCTTCTCGCGCCGCGGCCTCCGCACGGACCTCACGACGATGCCGTCCCGAGGACCCGGGCGCTTCTGGCGCCAGCGCGGATCGTGGAGCCGCCGACGCGAGACGCCCCGCAGATCGAGGTCGACGATCAGGTAGTCTTCCTGAAACTGGCGGCCGCGGGCAAGCACTTCACCGCGCGGGTCGATGATCAGGCTGTGCCCGTCGAAAACGAGCTCATCCTGGCCACCGACGGTGTTGCAGAAGGCCAGGTAGCAGCCGTAGTCCTCGCAACGCGTCGCCAGCATACGTTCACGCTGCTGGCCCTTACCGCGGCTGTACGGCGAGGCGGACATGTTCACCAGCAGATCCGCTTTACCCTCGATCACGGCATGCTGCGCCGGCCCACCCGGATACCATAGGTCCTCGCAGATGGTCACTCCGACTTTCAGACCGTCCATATCCAGCACGAGCACATCCTCGCCGCGGGCGAAATAGCGCTGCTCATCGAACGGACCGTAGTTGGGTAGGTACCGCTTGCGATACTTCGCGGCGACCTCGCCGCCGGTGATCACCGCCGCCGTGTTGAAGAGGTCATCACACAGCTCCGGAAACCCGACGATCGCCACGACATCGTGGACTTCAGCAGCGAGCTCTGTGAGCGCCGCGCCGGCTACTTCGGCAAAGTGTGGTTTGAGAAGGAGATCTTCCGGCGGGTAGCCGGTAATCGTCAACTCCGGAAAAAGTGCGAGGTCGGCACCAACATCCTTGGCCAGCGCCAAGCTTTCCCTAATCTTCTCGACGTTCCCTGCGATATCACCAACGATGAGATTCCGCTGGCATAATGCCACTCGAATCACTCGGTCTTCACTAGGCTGTGTACCTACCATCATGCTCTCCGGTTCATCTTGAACCTGTAACGCACGCCACCGATTGACAAGTTGGCGAGAGGCGCGTCCAAAACGGTCGCCGGGCTACCCACTAGCGCATTTGCCCCCTCTTAATGCATTCTATATAGGCTGCCCCCCCGCCGCAGGGTACCAACCCGGTACAGATCACAGCCGGAGGCAGAGGCGATGGCCGAGCAGAAGCCACAGGATGCAGGTACAAACTGGGCGGTCGTGATATTCGGGACGATCTTGCTGGCCCTTGCCGTCGTCGCGATCGGCGATGACAAGATATTCCTGCGCGTATTCGCGGCCGCGGCCATAATGTTGGTCACGTTCTACTGGTCACGCTCGCGACAGGAACCAACCCTAGAGAACCCCCTTTTTGATCAACTCCACTCGCAACAGCACGGGCTCGACCGTCGCAAGTACGGTCGGTTGCGCTCATCTACAGATGATCTGCTGGACTTCATCCGGGAGATGAACCGGATCGCAGTTGAAGGCCGCGAAGGGAAGCTCTCGCCGCGCCACGCTCAGGCAGAGATCGACCGACTGGCAGCCAAGCTGCGCGACAGCGTGGACGAGATCCGCAAAGCCGCGGGCGTCCCAACGCCTTTAGACGAAGGCACCGACCGGAAAGCCAGGCCGGCACACCCACAGGTCGTGCTCCCCAAAGCACGTCCAGACGCCGACCCCGGCAGTCCCTCGCCCGACAACGAGCCGCCCCGCGAGTTCTACGAGGAGGCGAAACGAACCCCGGACGACATGGCAGCCAAGAAGGAAGCGGAATCTCAGAGCGCGAGGCCGAAGGGCGAACCGAAACCTCCGACGCCTCCTGAGAGAAAGGAGGGGGACCCGGGGAATCGGCAGCCGTAGCCTATTGCACCTAGACCCCCCCGCCTGCAACCGATCAACCAAACTGCCCCGGCCGGCCGCCTACCAAGTCTGTTCTATTTGATCCAGTAGCCTCGAAGGCCCACTCGTGCCCCACTGGCACCCCCGCGTACCGCCGACTCAGCGCCTATCCGCAGAGGCGTCAAGATAACGAGACACGAGGTCGAACAGCTCTTCCACGTCATGCCGAAGTGCCTCAGCGTCGGGTCCGCTCAAGCGCTGAAGGCGTTCGTCCACTCGAGTCCGCAGGGACAGCGCCTGCCGCAACGCCTCGTCGGGGTCGAAAGCCTCTTCTTCGGCACGTTCGGCCTCGCCTCCGAGTATCGCCAGGTGGAGCGCTTCCTCAGCGTCGTTGACAGCACGCTCCCGCTCCGACCCTTTGTCCAGCGAGATATAGTACTGCAGGGCGACGAAGACATCGCCCAAACCCTCCGCCATCTCTCTCAGCCGAGCCGGAGGACGCACCAGCTGGGCCCGCAGCGCCGCTGCCGCACGCCGGGTGACCCGTCCCATGTGTGCATGGTCGAAAGCGGCTGCCCGCTCGCGTAGATGGCGCAGCGTATGGGCCAATGACTCGCCGGCGAGTCGCATCTGCTCTGCGTTGGACTCGAGCATCGTCTTTCGTAGCGTCTCGCTCCGTTCCAACCGCTGCGAAGCTTCGTTGATGAAGTATCGCTCCGGTCCCCCCTGAGGCTCGGCCACCGGGCACTCCACGATGTGCGGCCCGCGCGGGTAGAACAGCTCGCTGACCCAAACAACCTGGCGAGCCCTGCGAGCCCTCTCGATGACCTGATCCTTGAGTCGATCGACCTCGACCGCATGGCCACCCACGATGGTCGCGGATGGGGCGAAAAGGCCCTCCGTCCGCATCTCCTCCAGCAGTTCACGTGCCCGGGAGAACACAGTCAAGTAGCCGGGGCCAACCGTAGCGTTCAGGTCAGCGATCTGGAGAATGAGTTCTTCGACGGCGCCGAGTGCTTTGTCTTGCGGAGAGAGCGGCTCGATGCGACCGAGTTCCCTGAGGTGACGAACATTCCGCAACATCGCCTTCAGGGGCTCCCGGTCTCGTGGGTCGCTCTCGAGACGCTCCACGGCTTCGCCGAGATCGTTGATGAGGGCAGTCAGTACAGCTTCGGACTCATCCTCAGAGACGGGCTCTTCTTTGGCCGGCATGACTTGCTCGGCGGCCGAACTCACGAGAAGGTCCGCAGCGCTGCGGAGCCTGGCCTCCGCCGTTGGATCCCGACGCGGCAGGATCGTCAGAACCTCTTCCAGCGTCTGCAGCACAGCCTCCATGGAGCTGTTCAGCCCCTCCGACCACTGGCGCTTGCCGGCGATCAACTGGACAGAGGTCTTCTGCAAGGCCGCCGAGACGTACATCACGGGCTCGTGACTGGCCAACGCCGCGCTGTGATGCAGCCGGCGAGCGGCTCGTCTGATGACGTCGGGATAGGGACCGCCTTCAGCTTGCAATCCGGATCGAAGCGTATCCAAGTATTTGCGGGCGTCAGCGGCAAAGATGTCGGACAAGCTAGGACTCATGATCGCCTGCAATTGGATCGGTTGATGGCTCGCGTCTCAAGCATCTCACTTCGACACGCCGCGGGGCCGAAGGCCGCGGCGGGCCTCAACCAGCCGGAGGCCCTTCTTCCTCCGGTTCGGACTCCTCGTCCAGTTCGGAGGAAATTTGCCCGGCCGTACCGCGGATCTCCTCGATGATCGTCTTCAGCCGCGCCTCGATCACATCCATCTCCTGCGCAGCAGCATCGCGGCTTCGGAAGCCGCGCTCCACGTCCACGGCCATCCAGTTCAGCCGGCGAATCTCATCCAGCAACTGCTGCACCTGCCCACGCAGACGGACGAATCGCCGCTTGTAGACCGGCTCGGCCGGGGCGCCGGTTATGAGGTCCAGCACACCGATACGGGCGGACGACCACACAATGACCGCGAGCAATAGTAGACCGAGAAGAAGGCGCCGCCAGGGGTCGTCCACAAACACGAGCACGTAAGCGTCCCCGATGAGAGCGGCCAGAAGGGCGATAAGTTCGAGGCTTGGTCGAGTTGGCATTAGAGCCTCCGCCTGGGCAGTGACCGATCCTGGTTCGTATCCGTCTGGACCTGCACCGTCGGCTGGATCCCCCGCGGCGTTCAACGCTCTAAGCTAGACACGAGAGCCAGCCTGCGCCAGAATCATTACCATGACCCCGAAAGACATCGCCTTTCAGATACTCGAAGAGTTGGAAGACGCGTTCAGCGATCTCGACGGCGCCGAGGGTCTGCATGTCCAGGGTGTAGACCCTCCCAACGACCTGGCCCCCGACACATTCTTCGTCGTGACCGTCGCCGGCAGGGGCCGCGAACCTCACGAAATCGAGCTGCCTACCACACTCGCCATCGGCTATCTGGCAGACGAAGAGGCGGCGGTGGACGAGTGGCGCCTCTGGGTTCGGGCGGTCGCACAGCGCCACGCGCCCTGACCCGTTCGCTCATTTGCGATCCAAAACTCGATCCACATCCGCAACGACGGCTTTGGTCAGTTTCGTCACCTCATCGAGCAGGCCCATGACCTGCCGGCGCGTCTCCCGGCCAAATGCGTCGTCGGAGATATGCCTCAGGTTGATGCGGACGTTGTAGGCGGCGGCCCATGCGCCGGCGTTGGCCATGTGAGCGCCCGTCCCCACGTCGCTGACCATTTCGGGGTCGGCCAGCCCTGCCATCTCGCGGCACAACTCGGCGGCATCGCGACACAACTCTACCGTTCTTAGCGGAACACGTGTGGCGGCCTTGTAGCCCTCTTGCATGGCGCGCGCCCTTTCCGCCAGCTCTGCCTCGGTGTCCTTGGGCATGCGCATGGCCTCGATCACCAGGTCGAATGCCTTCGTGTCCTCGTCGACCGCCAAGACCAGGTCGTCCTTGACCCGCTGAGCCCGCTCGGCGATCGAGCACAATTGGTCGTAGTGATCGTCGAACTCCCCCTTCCCGACCGAGAGATTCGCGACCATTCCGGCCAGCGCACCGCTCAGCGCTCCCGCGAGAGCCGCAACCGAACCACCGCCGGGCGCCGGCGTGTCGCGCGAGACCTCGTCGACGAAATCGTACGTCGGCATGAGCGTCAGGGGGCCTTCCACTCGGGGCATGCCGAGCACTTTCTCCTCCACCTCGAACGGAGCGACATCGCGAAGACCCATAGACTGGACAGCCGTCTCCATGAGGTCGGAGACCGGGAGTCCCGTCGACTTTTTCATCCGCGTCAAGTAGTACTTGGCCGATTGTCGCATGGCCTCGAACGGTATCACGCCGACGATCTCGGACCCGGTGACGACGATCCCACGCTTACGCGCTTCTTCCCTAGCCGCTTCGAGTACTTCGTGCGGCGGACTCACCCGGTAGTTCGTGAGGTTCATGCTGATCTGAGCACGCTTGTAGTCCTCAATTACCCAGCCTATGGCTTTGACGTCTGCGAACATTCCGTCGGTGAACACCGGACCCCTCGGTTTCGCCGGGTCGATGGCCAGATCGTCGTAACGCTCGCGCAGATCGCCGCTGTGAACCTCTCGGTAGTGGTCTTCCAGCTCCTCGAACGAACTAGCTACGAAATCGCACGGGCCACACGGGTACTTTCCGTCTTCGGCGAACTTCACGACGTCGCCCTTGTAGTAGAACGGCGTCGTGTTACCCACACGCTTCCAGCGACCTCGTTCCCTCAAGACGTAGGCGATCTCGTTGGCGTAGCGCCGATCCGTAGTGTTCAGATCGATATTGTAGGCGATCAAGAACTCCCGAGCTCCCACAGCCGTGGCACCTGCTCCGGGATTGAATTCAGCCGGCCCAAAATCCGGTGCCCAACCGGGATCTGCCAACTTCTCTGGTAAGCCCTCGTACTCGCCGGCGCGCACCTTCGCGAGGTTACGCCGCTCGGGACGACTGGCCGCATACTCGTAGAGATATACCGGGATACCCAGCTCATCTCCGATCCGCTTGCCGACCTCCCGTGCAATCCGGACGCAGTCGTCCATGCTCACTCCGGAGACTGGCACGAACGGACAGACGTCCGTGGCGCCGAAGCGCGGGTGAGCCCCGTGATGTTCACGCATGTCGATGACCTCTGACGCGCGTTTAACCGCCCGGAAGGCAGTATCCGCCACGCTTTGCGGCTCTCCAACAAACGTGACTACCGTACGATTGGTGTCTCTGCCCGGATCCACGTCCAGAAGTCGAATGCCGGAAACCGCCTCGATTGCATCGGTGATTTCCTTGATGACCGAGTCGTTCTTGCCCTCGGAGAAATTCGGAACGCACTCCACGATTCGCTCCATGCTGCTCTCCAGCCTTTGTCTTGAGTCAGATATTGGGTGGGGCGGGGCCGCGGAGTCTGGTACTTACGGCGCTCCGATCAGCCGCCCGACTTCACGCAGAACAGTTGAGGTGCCGAACGGCTTGCGCAAGAAGTGAGCGCGAAGGGACTCGATATCTCGGAGAAGGTCGGAGCCGGCGTGTCCGGTTACTACGATGGCCGGGATATCGGCGAGCCGGGGGTCCTCACGCAACTCGTGGAGCACAACGAGACCGTCCTTCCCGGGTATTTGCAGGTCTGTGAGCACCAGGTCGGGTGCCTTGGCACGGGCGATCTCCAACGCCGCCTCGCCACTTGCCGCCTCGAGGCACGCGTAGCCCGCTCGCCGCAATCCTCTAGCGATGCCTGCACGGACGGCGGGGTCGTCCTCGATCAACAGCACTACGCGGCGGCGCGGGCCCGCCACAAGTCGTTTCGTTTCGGCGATCAATCCGTCGGCGTCACCCACGATCCATCCGTCGGCGCCGTACGCAGCAGCCTGTTGAGCATCGCCTCCCGGGCCGACAAGGAGCGCTGGAACATCCGCCGTTCCCGGCAGGGCGCGCAGCCGCTGAAGAAACTCGAGCCCGTGCATGTCCTCGAGCGACATGCCGACGGCGATGACCCCAACGTTACCCTCCGCAGCCTTCTCGAGTGCAGTATCTCCTCTAGCGGTGGCGAAGACCTCCCACCCCTCGTTGCGGAAGCCTGCCTCGAACAGTCGCTGCAGGTCCGCATCGCTCTCGACCAGCAGCACGGACATCGGCCGAATCTCCTGGCCGGAGGCCGCATCTTCGGCAGGCAACTCCTCGTGGGCGAGTCGCAGCCGAACGAAGAACCTGGCACCCTGCCCTTCATCACTCTCGGCCCACAGGTGTCCTCCCATCTGGTCCACGATGGTCCGACTGATAGAGAGACCCAAACCGGCACCGCCGAACTTGCGTGTCGGAGTCTGCTCGAGTTGGCGGAACTTGTCGAAGATCCGCTCGAGCTGGTCCACCGGTATTCCGGGACCTTGATCGGAGATCTCCAGCACTGCTTGATCAGCCTGGATCCACCAGCGCAGCTCGACTCGTCCGCCCTCGGGCGAGAATTTGATCGCGTTGGAGACCAGGTTGACGATGACCTGTTGCAGGCGGTCGGAATCGGCCACCACCGGCGCATCGCGGTCGGAGTCGCCCCAGACGATCTCGACTCCGCGCTCCTGGGCGAAGCCCGCCAAGGCGCCGACCGACCGCCTAGCGGTCTCCTCCAGCGATATCGTCGACAGGTTCATTTCGACGCGCCCGCTCTCTACTCTGGACAGATCCAGCAGGTCGTCCACCAGGCGGATTAGCCGGTCGAGGTTGCGCAACGCAATCTCCAGCAGATCCCCTGCTGCATCCGTGACCGTGCCAGCAGCGCCACGAAGCAGAAGGCTGAGCGACGTCTTGACCGAGGTGAGCGGAGTGCGCAGCTCGTGACTCACCAGCGAGACGAATTCGCTCTTCGCAGCCTCGGCTTCCGCCTCCTTCGTGACGTCTCGATACAGAATGAGATGTCCGAGCACCTGCCCGCCCGCGCCACGCACCGCGGCAACGGTTCGCTGGCAGACAAGCCTCTGCGGGAAGTGGAACTCCACTCGATCACTGACCGGCTTCTCGCCACCCTTCAGAGCTTCCCTTTGGGCCGTCAGGGCGGTCGGGTCGGACAGTGACCGGGACAGAGTCTGATCGATCCGATCCATCGGCGCCCCAGAGACGACCTCGAGCGGGAGGGCGAGGAGATCTGCCATCGCGCTGTTGGCATAGGCAACCCGGTCATCGGCGACCATGAGGATCGCCGCATCGCTGGCGTCTATCAGCGCCTCCAACCGCGAGCGCTCTGAGACCACGTGGGCATGCTGCTCGGACAGCTCCTCCCGCTGCTGCTCGATAGTCGCAAGCAACTTCGAGTAGTGAAGCGAGGTGGCGATCTGTCTGCCCAGCAGTACCGCGAGTTCGAGGTCGTAATCGTTGTAACGCTCTGACTCCTGGGCACCGAAGTTGAGCGTACCTATGACCGTGTCGTCCAGGTGGAGGGGAACGATCAGAGCCGACACGCTCTTCTCGCCGGCCGTGCGGATTCCCTCCGTTCCTCCGTGGGTGTCGATCCGCAGCGCTTCGCCCTTGCGGATCGCCTGACCGGTCAGGCCGCGGTCGAGCGGATAGCTGCTCTCTCCCTTGACGAACCCGCCCCGCGCCTCGTCGTAGAGCGTGTGCAGGGAGTAGCTGCTCCGATCATCTGAGACGAGTACTACGCTAGCCCGCCTGAACTCGAGAACGCGCTTGATTTTGAGGATAGCCGTGCGGAAGATCTCATCGAGGTCGAAGGTTGTGTTGATGAGCGAAGCAAGTTCTGCGACTACCTCGAGACGGTCAGCCCACGAGGTCGGGGAGGCCTCCGTTCGACTCATCCCGAGACACCACGCTCCATCCGGCTCACGAAGCGCTCGACCGCATCCGTCAGCCGCTCGAGGTCCTCGAAGGCCGTCGCCAACTCGGCGCGGTCCGTGGCTCCGCCCTCGTACCACCTCTGCCCGGTCTCCGCCAGTGCCGCTGCCGGACCGACCAGACCGTCCGCATAGAACGAGGGCGCCGCACCCTTGAGGGAATGGGCTACTCGGTAGAATTCCTCAGAGGCGTCCGCATCATAGCCATCGGCAAGCGTCTCCAGAGCGGCTCGCATCTGCTCCAACCGCGCCGGTAGACCGTCTCGGAACTCACGGTGAATCTCCGCGAGAAGCTCGTCCATTTCCTCTTGTTCGTCCGTGTAGCCCAATGACATCTTCAAGCCTCTTTCGCCTGACACAGCTCGAGCAGCCGGTCCGCCAATCTGTCCGGGTCGAAGGGCTTCACCACAACGCCGAGGGCGCCGGCCTCCTTGACCTTTGCGTCATCGAGTTCCCTCCGTGCCGTCAAAAACACGATCGGGACAGAGGCCGTCTCGGACTCTTGCCTCAAGCGCCGCGAGACTTCGTAACCATCCATTTCCGGCATCATGTAGTCGACGACCGCCACATCCGGCTTGACTTCCCGAACGACGTCGATTCCTTCAGCTCCGCCCGCAGCCGTGAACACTTCCCACCCGGCCGTGAATTCTAGGGTGAGCTTGACTAGCTTACGTAGGTCGGGGTCGTCGTCGATAAGGACGACTCGAAATACGCTGCCCATACGTTATCGCGCTTTTCTGGGCGGGGGAGATCTGGAGAGACAGGGTTGTGACTTCAGCAACCGTCGACAAATATTGCACCGATGATACCGAAAGTCTACATCCTCGACGACGACGTCACCTACGCTAAGCTCCTCGCAGCAAACCTCGGGAAGTCCGGTCGATTCCGGAACGAAGTATTCGAGTCTTACCAAGAACTCTCCGCCCGGCGAGCCGAGGAGCCACCCGACGCAGTAATAACCGATCTCGTCATGCCCCGCCTCGACGGCATCGAGGTCACCCGACGCCTGCGCGAATCCGATCCGCACCTGCCGATCTTCGTCCTCACGGCCCACGCCGACATGGCCTCGGCGATCGAAGCCCTGAAAGCGGGCGCGAGCGAGTACTTGACCAAGCCGGTCAACATGGACGAGCTGGTCACTCTCCTGGGCAGGGCCTTCGAGGAGCGCCCCCTGCGCGAGGAAGCCGCCACGATCCAGGAGGTCCGCCGGCAGGAGTTCTCAATTGCTTCCATCCTCGGCAATCACCCAAGGGTCACCGAGGCGCGTGAGTTCGTCAGCCGAGTCGCTGACATACCTCGCTTGGCAATTCTACTTCTGGGCGAAAGCGGTACGGGAAAGAACCTCGTTGCGCGTTCCATTCACTACTCGAGCAAGCAGGATCAGGGCCGTTTCGTGGAAATCAACTGCTCCGCCTTGCCATCGCAGCTCTTAGAAGCCGAGCTTTTCGGTTATCAGAAGGGTGCCTTCACCGACGCCCGCGAGTCCAAGCGGGGCCTCATTGAAGTGGCGGATGGCGGCACGCTCTTCCTCGACGAGATCGGCGACCTCTCCAAGGAGTTGCAGTCGAAGCTCCTCAATTTCCTCGAGTCGCGAGTGTTCCGTCGACTCGGAGGCACGGAGGAGATCGAGGTCAGCCAACGCGTCATAACAGCGACCAATCGGGACCTGCAGGAAGCCGTACGGACCGGTGAGTTCCGCGCCGACTTGTTCTACCGGATTAGCGTCGCCACGCACACCCTTGCTCCACTCCGAGAGATCAAGGAAGACTTGCCCGTACTGGCGGAACATTTCCGCGATGTCTTCAACCGGGAGTTCCGCAAGGATGTGGGTCGCATCAGCGACGCGGCGCTCGAGATCCTCGAAGCTTGGGACTGGCCTGGCAACGTGCGAGAGCTGAGGAATGTCATCGAGCGGGCCATGATCTTTGCTGAGGGGACCGAGCTCATGCCCGCAGACCTTCCGGAACTGGCCACCCTGGAGATCACTCAGGCTCCTCCGGACTTCGACTTGGCGAGCGATTTCCCCATCCCCAAGGGCGTAAGCCTCGCGGATGCGGAAAAGGAGTACATCCGCCTTACCCTCGATGCCTGCGACGGCAGCGTCCAGCGTGCCGCTGAGACACTTGGGATCTCGCGAAAGAACCTTTGGGAGAAGCGCAAGAAGTACGGCTTGCTGGACTAGGCCGACAACGGCCGGAGCGGTTGCAAGCCCGCTCACCCTTCTCCATCCTAAGGGCACTTACAGGCCAATTAGGGGAGGGCGATGAAGATCGCGGTTGTGTTTGATTGGATGGAGCCCGGCTGGGAGGACGCCGATTTCAAGCTGGAACTCAAGACCGAAGCCGCTGAGGCCGAGTATGAAGTCGCCGAAGCACTGATCGAAAACGGACACGATGTCTTCCTGATCGGATTCCACGACAACCTCCCCCGCCTCCTGAACCTGCTCGAGGAATTCGACCCTGATCTAGTATTCAACAGCTGTGAGTCGTTCATGGGTAAACCCCGGTACGACTATGCCGTCACCGCACTCCTCGAGATGAAGGGCTACCGATATACCGGTTCTCCACCAGAAGCGCTTCTTCTGGCTCGCGACAAAGCCACGAGCAAGAAGATCCTGTCCTACCACAACATCAGGGTGCCCCGCTTCAAAGCCTACGGTCTCGGACAAGAAATCGATCCTCCGTGCGACATCGGCTTCCCGCTCATCGTCAAGCCAACACACGAGGATGCCTCCGTCGGGATCGCCCAATCTTCGGTCGTGAACGACTTCGAGAACTTGCGCGAACGGATCGCCTTCATACACAGGACCCTGCACCAATCCGCGATAGCTGAAGAGTTGGTCGAAGGGCGTGAGCTTTACGTGGGTGTGATCGGCAACCGCCATCTACAGGTGCTGCCAATCGTGGAGATGACCTTCGACAAGATCCCCGCTCCGGAGAAGAGAATAGCCACCCACAGCGCGAAGTGGGATCTCGAGTACCGAAACCGCTGGGGCATCAAGAACATTTTCGCACGCAGGATAGGCAAGAAAGCCCTAAAGGAGATTCACCGGGCCGCCGAAGTCGCCTACCGGGAGTTGGAGCTTCGCGACTATGCCCGCGTGGACGTACGCCTGACCAAGGACCAGAAGGTCTACGTCCTGGAGGTGAACCCCAATCCGTACATCAGCTTCGGGGAAGACATGGCCAATGCGGCGGAACGAGTAGGCATGGACTACTACGAGTTCATAGAGCGTATCGTAGATGAGGCGGTTGCCAGGTATGAAGAGGACGAGCAAGACTGACGCGCGTGCCACCTCGTCATGCACTCGCTGCAGCTATCCACTGCGCCGGTATTGGTACTATTGCCCCGGTTGTAGCAAGCGACTGAGCTGGGGTGATGACCGGGGTGTGACCGGTGCCGAGTGCTACTACTGCGGCTGGATTGTCTCCGACCGCCACTCTTTTTGCCCTTGGTGCGGCAAGAACATCGCCGATGAAGGATCCAGCGCAGAGCCGCTCAAGCAACCGCGTGGCTTTGTATACCACGCCTACTGCCCCTACGTAGACTGCGGAGGCGGATTGCAGTATCCGATGGACTACTGCCCCTGGTGCGGCCGAAGGCAGGCCTGGCCGTTCGAAGGCCTTTTCGAGGGCATCTGTCCCCACTGCTATGGTGGCGTTGACGACCCGATGGACTATTGCCCCTGGTGCCGGGGCGACGCGACGGGGCAGGACCTTCTTCAGCCCGCCTTGCGCCGCGTGCAGCAGCTTCTCCGCAAGGTTCGCGTGCCGGACTGGGGATACCGAGTCCTGGTGCGCCCCGGCGTATCCGGTGTCGATCCACTGCATCCGAAGATCGTCGAGATCGAGCGGCGCCTGGTGGAACGCCGAGATCAGATATCCTGGCCCAGTATGGTCGGCCTCATCACACACGAGCTGGGACACAGTTTCCTCTTTGAGCACTGGCGGTTCGCTCGCTCGAATAGGTTCAGAAAGGCCTTCGGCGATGTGAGCAAGGCATACCGGGGAGTGGACGAAAGCTGGGTTTCCTTCCGCAAACGCAACCTCTCCAAGACACCTGTGAACCACGTGACCACGTATGCCTCCAAGCATCCGCTGGAGGACTTCGCAGAGACGTTCCGTTTCTACGTCATTCGCCGTGGTCGCCTCAAGGACCTCCTGGCTGAGATCGGGCGCAAGGGGAAGGGCGTCATCGTCTACGAGAAATTCCTCACGCTCCACACCTACCTGCAGGAGCTTAGGCAGAAGGCGCGAGAGAGGTATTGAACCGGACTGGAGAGATTCTCGGGCACACGGGAGAAAAGATTCGGGGTCGCCACCCGTCGGGACGGCGACCCCTTCCTGCAGGGCAGACTACCTCAGCTCTAGGTGACCAACCGGATGACGCCGTAGGCGGTCACGGATGCGTGCCACAGAATGTGAACGGCGACTCGTGGGTGCGAGAACGCGATCTCGTTGCCCTTAGCCTGCAGCGCCTTAGCGTGTTCGAGCAAGCGAGCCGCGAACGACCGTCCGTCCACCCCCGCAAGCGCCTCTTCGGCGGCGGAAATCGCGCGTTCAGCCAGCTCTACCATCGCCTGCACTCTCGCCTGCTCGATGCCAGGCTCGAGCATCACAACTACCAGC
This sequence comes from Gemmatimonadota bacterium, assembly GCA_039588015.1. Taxonomy (GTDB): domain Bacteria; phylum Gemmatimonadota; class Gemmatimonadetes; order Palauibacterales; family KS3-K002; genus JASFMO01. The sequence continues at coordinate 25,662 of JBDHAS010000005.1, forward strand.
GCAACGTTCTCCGCCTCTCGTGCCAGCGCGAAGGCCAGCCGGAATCTTCCCGCATCGAGCGCCTGGCCCGCATGCATCGTCAGGTGCTGCGCGTGACGCCACACGCGGATCTGCCGTTCAGTTGCATCGTCACCAGCAATGTCATTGGCTAGACCGAGCGCGGAATGCGCCATGAACACCTGGAGTTTCGCATGCTGCGCCATCTCCCGACGCCGCATGTGGGCATGCTCGCGATTGGCTATCTGTAGAGCTAGGACCAACCGCTCGGTCGCACGGATGAGGTGCTCCTCCGAATTGGGATCCTGAGCCCTAATGGCGTCCGCCTCGTCCCTCAGCTCTCGAATCCGATTCAGTAGCTGCGAAGCCTCATCATCGACTCTCTGCTCCAGCCAGGAGATCACCTGCTCCACTCGCTGACGATGCCGTTCGAAGGCCTCATCGCCCAATACCAAGACCCACGCTTCGGCAACTTTCATCCGCCCCTGGAAGGCCTTCTCCGCCGCGGTCTCGGTATCGCCGTGTCTCCAAGCCTGACGTGCCTCGGCGAACAGTTGACGCGCTTCCTGCAGAAGCTGACGCGCCTGCTCGATCGTGGCAGGGTCCGGCTCGCCGAACAAGGCAAACTCGTTGCCCTCGGCTCCGACCGCCGGCGCCGGGCCGATCAGTCCTGCGAAAGCAGCCTCCGCGTCCGTTACGATCAACTCGACCAGGTCCTCGTCCACCTGCAGGTCGAGCTCGACACCCTGGGGATTGGTGCCCGGATCGAGTATGCTGCTCTCTTCGTCACACGCGGCGAGGCCGCCCGCCAGAGCTACCGCCAGCAGCATCCTGAGTGCTCGTTTGTTCATCCTCTTGTCCTCTCCTCCGAGTTTCGCCCTCTGCGACGGGGGAGCTGCAAACAGCGGACATCTATCTCCCTCTGTCTATTAGACGACGAGAAGTCCGAAACGTTAAGCGACGCTCGAAGGCCACGGCGGAGGCAAAACCGAGCAAGAGTACGAGGTCCTCTCGGCGGGTCGCGAAGAGGGGAGGCGAACGCGAACTAGAAAGGATGGGCCTCGCCTTGGCGCCCCGCTGTCTCAGAGCGACGCGGCGACGCTCGCCCAAGCACCGTATGTTCGGCTAGCGTTCCTGGCCGCTCTTTCCCAGCTTGACGCTCCAGGACCCGCGACTTTGCGACGTGAACTTCCGCATCAGAGCTTCACGGGTCGAGCCCGCCACGGGCAGGACGTCAGCAGGAGCATCCAAGGCCATACCGTAGCGCACGCCGTACGGGACTGCCTGCAGATTAAGGTCGGCGACAGAGTTCGCCCCGCCGAGCGCTTGCGTGGTGAGCGTGTAGTCGCCCACGTCTAGCGCGCGGAACGCATTGGCAATGACCAGCCAAGTCTCTCCCACAACGGCCTCGAGGCCTATCGTTGCCACGCTATCCGGCGAGTTGCGATTGCACACTTCCGACTGGACCGGCAGTGAACAACCGACTATCCGCTCCTGCAGATCGACGATCAACAGAGCCGGTTCGAAGTCCAGAGAGCCCATTCGGAACTCGACCTGGTCACCGCCCACCATGTCGATCATGTAGACTTCGTAGTAACTCTCATCGTCCAACTGGCAGTCGCCGGCTTCCAGAGTCCCGACGACTTCATCCGTATGGGCCAGCTCGCTCTGGACCGGGCAGCCCACGTAGCTCGGGACATCGAGGTCGATCAGCGTCACGTCAGCCTGTACCATGGCGACGCCGAAATCAGAGCCCGTATTGTCCGCAACCTCGAAGACCCAACTCCCGACCAGCGAATCGCCGACCAGCAGCGTCTCCCACTCCTCGATCGTCGTCGTAGCGTCGGCGCCCACCCCGATGTCTCCCGATAGAACCAGAACGCCGAACTCATCGACGTTACCAACGACCCCACCGGAAAGCTGACCCTGTTGGGCCACGCCGTTGACGCGAGCGCTACTCTGACTGAGGGTCAAACCCAGGCCCAACGACCTGCCGACATAGAAGATGTCGTCACAGAAGAGTGGGTCAGTCCCGCTCAATTGCGTACACGCGAGCACGCTATATTGGCCGATCCAATCGCCGCGCACGTCTGGGAAATCCCCAGGGCCGCTGGGATCATCCCCACCGCAGCCAACCAGCACGACACCAAGCAGCGTCACGGCCAATGGAAGAGTCGCAAATCTGGATCGAGTAATCATCTCGTACGCTCGGTTGAGTATGTCGTGGAAGCACAAATGTACCGAAACCTACTGACCCCCTGAGTATTGGTCAAACCATCTGACGTGGACAGCAAGGCCAACCGGACGATCTTGTAGCGGACTCTCCCGCACACAGCGACGGCAGATGCGGCATCGTGGGAACGCGGCGCCGTGGGTTCCCCGGGTTGAAGGCCTCGGTCTTCTTCGCTAGTGTAACGGCGTCCAATTCCGCCACCGCACAACAGGAGAGCGAAGATGAACAGGGTCGTTCTGGCAGCCGCTGCGCTGCTGATCGCGCTTCCCGGCACGTCCACAGGCCAGGAACAATCGGGGGATCGACTGACGCTCGATCTCTATCTCGAGATGGAAAGCGTCAGCAGCCCTCAGATCTCACCTGACGGAAGACAGATCATCTACACGCGCAGTTGGATCGACAAGATCAACGATCGCCGCGAATCCGCGCTCTGGATAATGAACGTGGACGGCTCCAAGAACCGCTACCTCGCCGACGGTTCCGGAGCACGCTGGTCGCCCGACGGCAGTCGCATCGCCTACATGGCATCAGGCGAGCCGAAAGGGAGGCAGATCTTCGTACGCTGGATGGACGCCGAAGGCGCTACGACCCAGATCACACGCGTCGACGAGACGCCCGGTGCGATTCGTTGGTCGCCCGACGGCAAGTCGCTCGCCTTCACGATGATCGTGCCCAGCCGAGACGCCTGGACCGTCAAGCTGCCGCGCAAGCCTGAGGGAGCGAAGTGGACGCAAGGGCCACGGATCATCGATCGACTGAACTATCGCCGCGACCGAGTCGGCTTTCTCAAAGATGGGTTTAGGCATGTTTTCGTGGTCCCCGCGGACGGCGGTACGCCCCGTCAACTGACCGACGGCGACTACAACCACGGCGGAAGCTGGTCGGGCGGCGGCATAGACTGGACGCCCGACGGCCAGGCGATCGTCTTCAGCGGCCTGCGCGAAGAGGACGCAGAGTACATCTGGCGTGAGTCCGAGGTCTACGAAGTGAGCGTGGCCGACGGCGCTATCAAGAAGCTCACGGACCGGCGCGGACCTGACGGGAGCCCGGTCGTCTCACCCAACGGCCGATACATCGCGTACACGGGCTACGACTTCACCGACGACACCTACATCGCCTCCAGGCTCTATGTCATGGATCGTGACGGCAGCAACCCGCGGCTGCTCACACCGGACCTCGACCGAAACCCGAGGGGGCTCCAGTGGTCGGCGGACAGTCGCACAATCTACTTCAACGTCGACAGCGAAGGGACACGGAACCTGTACTCCGCCAATCTCGACGCTAGCGTTCGCAAGATCACCGACGGAATCCACATGCTCACCGTGAGCGACATCAGCGCAAACGGACGCGCCGTCGCGGTGCGCACGAGCTTTCTGGAGCCGGCCGACATCGTGAGCTTCGAGACGAGGCGGCCACAGAACATGCAGCAGCTCACGTTCGTGAACGATGACGTGTTGCACGGCATCGAGCTAGGCCAGGTGGAGGAAATCTGGTACTCCTCGGTCGATGACTTGCGCATTCAAGGTTGGATCATCAAGCCGCCGGGCTTCGATCCGTCCAAGAAGTACCCCCTGATCCTGCAGATCCACGGTGGACCGCACGCGATGTACAACGTCGGCTTCTCCTTCAACCGTCAGGAGCACGCCGCGAACGGGTATGTCGTTCTGTACACCAATCCACGCGGAAGCTCGGGATACGGTTCCGCGTTCGGGAACGAGATCAAGCGCGCCTACCCGGACGAGGACTTCAATGACCTGATGAGAGGTGTCGACGAAGTCGTCGCACGCGGGTATATCGACGAGCGCAACTTGTTCGTGTTCGGTGGGAGTGGCGGCGGAGTGCTGACTTCTTGGATCGTTGGGCACACCGATCGTTTCGCAGCAGCCTCCGCCAACTATCCGGTGATCGACTGGCTATCATTCGTCGGCACGACCGATGGTGCCAGCTGGTATCGTAACTTCGACCACTTCCCTTGGGAGGATCCCAGCGAACACCTTCGCCGCTCGCCACTCATGTACGCGGGGAACGTGAAGACTCCGACCATGCTGATGACCGGTGTGAACGACCTGCGTACGCCGATCTCTCAGACGGAAGAGTTCTACATGGCGCTCAAGGTGCAGAAGGTGCCGACCGTGATGCTTAGATTCAACGACGAGTGGCACGGCACGAGCTCGCGGCCCTCGAACTTCATGCGCTCTCAGCTATACCTGCGGAGTTGGTTCGAGAAGTACACAACGCAGGACGAACAGGCCGTCACCGCAACGGCGACCAAGCCGGAATAGCGACTGCAGCGAGAAGCTCCTACACGGCCCGGTCGCGCGCAGGCGGCCGGGCCGCCGGTCACAACGGGGCCCGTTGATCGATGTCACCGACCAGGTTAGTCTGTCGTCTCGTTTCCCCGGCCTCAGAGAGACAGAATACCGGAGAGTTTTCTTAGGTGGGCGAACTTCAAGTCGGCCGCTCTGCCGACGGCTCGGTCGCGATTCGAATCGCTGGGAGTTGGCAGCTGCACGAGGGTTTACCCGACCCCGGCCCGGTGGAGGCGGAGCTCGCGTCAGAACCTCGCCCTCGGGCGCTAGTCTTCGACACCGCCAGGCTGGCCAATTGGGACAGTGGTATCCTGACGTTCCTCGTCGGAGTCATCGACTTGGCCGGTACCCGAGGTGTCGAGGCGGACCGCAGCGGTTTGCCGGCCGGGATCCAGCGCATGCTGGCGCTTGCCGAGGCGGTACCGGAGAAGGAAGACGCCCGGGCGACGCAAGCCGATGCGTCGGTTCTTGACAGGATCGGGGCGCGAACGATCTCTGCCGGAACATCGCTCACGGAGATGCTCACGTTCCTCGGCGACGCCACGCTTACGCTGGGCAGACTGTTCCGTGGAAGGGTGCGATTCCGCCGTTCCGACTTGATGGGTTTGCTCCAAAGCGTCGGTGCCGAGGCGCTTGGCATAGTCACGCTCATCTGCTTCCTGATTGGGCTGATTCTGGCCTTCGTGGGCGCCGCGAGCCTGAGGCAATTCGGGGCCACGATATACGTTGCCAACCTCGTTGGCATCGCCATGGTGCGCGACATCGGCGCCTTGATGACCGCGATTGTCATGGCAGGAAGGAGCGGCGCAGCCTTTGCCGCCGAACTCGGCAGCATGAAGGTAACCCAAGAGATCGACGCACTGAACACGATGGGCATCTCACCGTTAGAGTTCCTCGTGCTTCCCCGCATCATCGCTCTGTCGTTGATGATGCCGCTTCTCTGCGTCTACGCCGACTTCGTCGGAATCATGGGCGGTGCGTTCATCGGGGTCACCATGCTCGACCTTTCGCTATCCACGTATATGCAGCAGACGATCGATGCGGTGGGGGTGGCTCATCTCCTGGGTGGAATGCTGAAGGCGTTCGTGTATGGAATTCTCATCGCGCTCGCAGGCTGTCTGCGCGGCATGCAGGCCAGCACGAGCTCGTCCGGTGTCGGAATAGCCACGACCTCGGCGGTAGTGACGAGCATCGTGCTGATAATCGGCGCCTGCGGGATTTTCGCAGTCCTGTTCTTCGTTATCGGAATCTAGTTTGCCGGTCTTTGGACTGGATAACGGCTATGGAACCACACATTACCGTTCGCGACTTGACGATGGCATACGGCGACTTCGTCCTCATGCGTGACCTGAGCTTCGAGGTCCAACAGGGCGAGATATTCATCATCATGGGTGGCAGCGGTTGCGGCAAGAGCACGCTGCTCAGGCACCTGATCGGCCTCAAGGAGCCGGCCGCCGGCGAGATATACTACGGAGCTGAGAACTTCACGCGCGCTGGTCAAGCCCGCAGGGTAGAGATGCTGCGACGTTTTGGAGTTCTCTATCAGAGCGGAGCCCTCTGGAGTTCCATGACCCTCGCTGAGAACGTCGGTTTGGCACTGCACGAGTACACCGATCTTACGGCGGCCGAGATCAGAGAGGTGGCCTCGCTCAAGCTGGCACTCGTCGGACTCAGAGGGTTCGAGGATTTCTATCCGTACGAGATCAGCGGCGGGATGCAGAAGCGGGCCGGCCTAGCCCGCGCCATAGCAATGGACCCCGATGTACTGTTCTTCGATGAGCCGTCCGCCGGCCTCGATCCCATCAGCTCGAAGCGGCTTGACGATTTGATACTCGAGTTGCGGGACAGCCTCGGCGCTACGGTCGTCGTCGTCACGCATGAATTGGCCAGCATCTTCGCCATAGGCACAAACAGCATCTTTCTCGACCCAGAGACGCGGACACTGATCGCCCGCGGCCCACCCGATCAGCTGCGCGATCACTCGGATGACCCGAGAGTGCGCCGCTTCCTGTTGCGAGGCGACGGTACCGGCACCGTGGAGGTGGCATGAGCAAGAGGGCGAGCCCCACGCTCGTTGGGGCCTTTGTGGTCGGCGCGGTCACGATAGCGGTGGCGGCTCTGATGGTCTTCAGCTCGGGGAGGCTGTTTCGCGACCGTTACCCGTTCGTCGCCTACTTCGCCGGCTCCGTTTCCGGCCTGCGTAGTGGAGCTCCCGTGAAGTTCAAGGGCGTCGAGGTGGGCCAAGTAACCGGAGTCTGGATCGATCTCGGCGGCAGAATAGCAGAGGAAAACGCCATCCCCGTGGTCTTCGAGATCTATCAAGACCGGGTTCGCGCACGCGGGGCTGAGGCAGAGTTGGGTGATCAGGAATGGATAGATGGAGCCATAGCGCTCGGGCTTAGAGCGCAACTACTTAGCGAAAGCCTCGTCACTGGTAGGCTGTATGTGTCACTCGACATACATCCGGGCAGCCCCGAGATCTTCAGAGGTGGCCCTGAGACGCCGTACCCAGAGGTTCCCTCACTGCCGACACCGTTCCAGGAATTCCAACAGCAGGCCGCCGAGTTCATCGCCAAGTTCGAGGCCATTGACCTCGAATCCCTCTCCAAGTCACTGGACGATGCGCTCACGGGAATGAGCGATTTCATCAACTCGCCCAAACTCGCAGATGCGGTAGCCTCGCTCGACAATACGCTAAAGGCCACCAACAAGGCGGTGGCCGAATTGGAGACTCTGGTCGAAGACATCGACGCGCAGATATTGCCTATGGTAGCCAGCTTCGACTCAACACGTACAGCCGCCGACATCACACTCGCGGAAGCGCAGGCGACGTTGGAGGGAATAAGAGTCCTGCTGGAACCCGGCTCGCCTCTAACCCACCGCCTCGATGCCGCCCTGAGGGACATCTCGGAAACCGCCAAGGCGATGCAGGCGCTCGCTGACTATCTGGAGCGCAACCCCGGCGCCCTCGTACGCGGCAGAAAAGTCAACGAGGAGAAACAATGAACAGGGTCAACCCGGCGGGACGAGCGGTGGTTCTATGCGTCGCAGGAGTGGCGCTAGTCGGTTGCTCGCCGCTTTCGCCGCAATCGGACCCCTCTCGCTTTTACGTGCTGACATCCGTGGCCGAAGACCAGGGAGCGATTGCAAACGACGAGCTCGAGGTCGACCTGGGCGTCGGCCCTATCACAGTGGCACCGTACCTCGACCGCGCTTCTCTAGTGACTCGGGTAGGACCTAACCAAGTCGAATTCTCGCAGATCGATCGCTGGGCGGAGCCTCTCGAAGCACACTTCACCCGGATTCAGGCCGAGAACCTGCAGCTCCTGCTCGGGACTCAAAGCATCCACAGCCACCCGTGGTTCAGCTCGACAAAGCTCGATTACTCCGTGGAGATCACTGTCGTTCGCTTCGAGAGCGACCGTGCGGGTTCCGCCCACCTCTTGGCCCGTTGGTCAATCAAAGACGGAAACGGCGCGCGGTTGGAGTCGCAGGAATCAACGATAGAACAGGCCGCGGGTGCGAATACGCGGGACGCATCCGTGGCCGCGCTCAGCCGGGCAGCGGCGGAGCTCAGCAGCGAGATCGCTTCAGCTATCCGGCGGTTGCATAAGAGCATGTAGTGCCAAGCGCTGGCACCGCTTTCAACCGGTCTGGTCTCTACGCCAGCGCATAGACCAGATCCACGTACGCCTTCTCGAGCTCGGCTAGCCCCACGATAGAGGACTCGGGCCTGGGCTCGACGACCATGTACTCGTCGACCGAGTGGGCCCCGCTCCCGTGGCCCATCCCGAACATGAGCAGAGGCAGCCCCAATCGTTCTGTGAACACGTAGAACGGTGCACTGCCCGCCAAGTGCGGCCAGATGATCGGCGTTTGACCGTACTTTCTATAGACACTGATCCCAGTCTGGATAAGCGGATCATCGACCGGCGTCTTGGACGGCGGATACCCGGAGAGCTGTCGGACTTCCAAGTCCCCAAACCCGGACCTTCGCAAGTGTTCCCTGATCATCTGCAACGCGCTGTCGGAGTCGCAACCCGGAGGAAGCCGCGAGTCCACCTTCGCCGTACCCATATGTGGCAGGATAGTCTTTACACCCTCACCGGTGTAGCCACCCCAGATGCCATCGATGTTGAGCGTAGGGTCATATAGATAATGCAGGATGGCGTCGGTACGGTTCCAATCGTCGATCCAAGCGGGAACGTCCAAAGCTTGTTTGATCACGTCATCGTCCCAGTGCCTCACCAGACGATTGATAAGCAGTTGATCCGCCTCCGAGGGTGCCTCCACCGGATCGTAGTAGCCGTCTACCGCTATCGTGTTCCCGTCGGGTGACACGAGCGTGGACAACCCCTGCACCAGGTGCCAGACCGGCGAGTCGACCACTGCCTTATAGGAGCCGTGTATCTCAGCCGTGCCCGGCCCCCTGCGGAGCCCACCGCCCGAGGCTTCGATCTCCATGTACAGGATCCCTTTGACCCCCAGATTGAGCCCCACGTCACCCTGCGGGTTCTGTGAGTTGAACGGGAAGAGGACCCCATCGGCCGCCCGCAGCCGTTCCTCGAAGGGGGCAACGACCTGCTCGTAGTGCGGCGACCCGAGCTCCTCTTCGCCTTCAGCGGTGAACATGAGGTTGACCGGTAGCTTGCCATCGACGGCGATGATCGATTCGAGCGCGTTGAAAAAAGCACGCTCTGGCCCCTTCTGGTTTGTCGCTCCCCGTGCCATCAAGACGCGTCCAAGACGATGGTCTACGACTGCAGCGTCGAACGGCGGTACGCGCCAGTCCTCGGCGTTGACCGGCTGCACGTCATACATGAGGTAGACCATGAGAGTCTTTTCAGCGCCGACGTCGTAGTAGCCCCAAACGCCTGGGTGTCCATCGGTGGGGACCAGCCTGGCCTCGCTACACCCCATCCCAAGAAACGTCTGTCGAACGAGCTCGGCCATCTCGGCGACACCATCGTTCTGCGCCGATATCGAGCGCTGGCGCAGCCAGGTCTGGAGGCTCACCAGATGGTCCGAGAGATGGTCGTCTATGTAGCGATAGACCGCCGAATGGTCGCCTGCGTAGGCAGCCACCGTCTCGGGATCGTATTCCTCCGAGGTCGTGAGCTTCCAATGGGGCCGCTGCGGACCTTGCTGAGCCACACCGCGCGCACCGAGTACACCCAGGTACGAGCCGGCAGCCGCCGAAGCGCCCCTGGTCACGAAATCACGACGGTCGATCAACATCATCCGCCGCCTCCTCTCTTCGAATCACGTTCCAAAAACACCGACGGTCGCGGGCCCAACCCACTCGCCCGAGCATGGCAGCTCAGCCGCATCGTCAAGTCGAAGTCGTTCTGATGGAACCGATCGCCATCTCGCAATTCCGTCACTGCCGTGCGAGAACCGACCGAAATGCTGGCGACTGGTGGAACACAGGACAGAAGGCGCCGGGGCCCGGCGTGAGCTGCCCGACCGGCCCCCGGCGGATGGACTGGTAGAACGCTCCCTTCGCCCGCTACAAGAGACCGAACGTCAGCAGCGCAAGCAGTCCCCGGATAAGGACGTAGACGAGCCAGCCGATCAAAGCTGTGCCCAGAGCCCTCCCAGTCGTGAAGTCGAGCGCCTGGCGAATGGCCACGACCGCGCACACTAGCATCCAGACCCAGACCGCGAACCTGACCCACCCCCCCAGGAAGGGTACGATACCCAAGACGTAGAACACTCCAGGCGATTGCGCGAACCCAATCGTTCGCAACATCTCGCCCATGTCGGCCGTTCCATCGAACAACCCCTTCCCCACAAAAAGCGTCACGGCGGACCAGATGTACCAGCCCAAGAATGCGCCGACTATGGCGCCGACTATCCCGATCAGACCCGCGCCGGAGTTCCCGATCGCACCGGACACGGCCACGAGCGCTACGACGCCGGCAGCCTGACCCGTGGCGGTGTGATCGTGCTCGACCTCCTCGTAGATCTGAACGTTCAGCGTCGCCGCTCCGATCATCCTCTCGGTGAAGCTCGCCATTCTCTCACACTCCCTGTTGGCAGCGGATGGGTGGTGGATCACTCACGTCGGTTCCGGGGAATCGGGCTCAATCTAGGGCCGGCACCGTCCAACGCGCCACAGTCTCATACGTATCCAACGACCTGGGTCATCCGACGAGACACTACGAGTCTTGCGCACCGCCAGGTTTCCCTTGGGTCTCCCTCGGTCAGCTTGCTTCGACGGAACCTAGGTAGTAACGGAGCCGCGATGACTCCTTGCAGTTTGCAACACTTGAAGCCGCCATCAGCCAGAAAGCGGGCCTTGCTTGTCGTGTATCACCGTAGGCGACAAGAAGTTATGACAGCCGCATACAACGGTGTGACAAGGCACGGCATTTGCTATTACAACCCCTGGCTACCTGTCGCCTCTCCTCCGCGGCCGATGTTTTCGCATCAATAATCTGTAAGGAAAACAACGGAAGTGCACTCAGCAGCGGACAGGTGCACCGGGCAACGGGCCACGGCGCCCCGCAGAGCCAGCTACGCGTCCACGGCAGGCTTCAGTCTGCTCGAGGTGCTGATGGCGATCATGATGCTCGTGCTGGTGTACGCGATCGCGATCCCATCGCTCGCATCAACCCGTGTCCGGGCAGCGGTCCACAACTCGAAACACGTCGTGTTATCGAGCATCTCGCTGGCACGGTCGTCGGCGATCCGTTTTGGCCGCCCGGCGGTGCTGCGGCTCGATGCGCGGGGCGACCGCATCTGGGTCGAAGTCGATACTGCCCTGGTCGGGGGGGGAGCTAAAGACACTCTGAACCTTGTCGAACTAGGCCAGGAACTGGATGTCGATCTGAAGAGCAATCGATCGAGCGTTTGCTTCAATGGGCGTGGTATCGGCACCGCAAGCGCGACGTGTCCAACGCCGGGCGCGATGATCATCGTCGCATCAGGCTCGCGCGCCGACACCGTCTTCATCAGCCCAGTTGGCAGGGTAGTGACACGATGATAGCAATCAGACGCTTCAGTTCGAACGAGCAAGGGATCTCGATGGTCGAGTTGCTGGTGGCCGTTACGGTCATCTCCGTCGTCATCCTCTCGCTGGCGGCCTCGAGTCTCTACTCCTCGCGCACCGCCACACGCTCGCGAGTCCACCTCCAGGCGTCGGAATTCCAACAGAGTGAAATCGAGCGCCTACTCAGCCTCCCGTACGACTCGGTGATCAGTGGCAAGCGAAGAACGTCATACGGGACATCGGCGTGGATCGTTACCGACAGCTTCGACTTCAAACAAATCATCACTATCACTCGTTACGCACCGGGAGGGATCGCGGAATGGGACACCGCAGTCGCTTACCGCTTGAAAGAATGACGCGCGAACTCCCGCACCGGCGCTCAGGCGGCTTCACTATGGTGGAGCTGATGATCTTTATGGTCCTCGCGACGCTGATCGCGGCGGGGCTGTACCAGGTCGTGCGCTTTCAGCAGCGCGCCTATAGAGAGCACCGCGAGACCGTCGCCCGGCACGATGCGTTGAGGTTGGCGAGCTCGATTCTTACGGCGGACATCCTCGAGGCCAGCGGGCGAGAAGGCGACTTCGTCGTTATCGACAGCGACAGCATCGTTCTTCGCTCGCCGACCGGTTTTGCGATCATATGCGACCGCGATCCATCCGATAAGCGAATTGCCATAACCGAAGTGACGGGAGCCGGCTACGCTTCGGCGAGCGACACCTTGTTGATCTACCACCCCGGTGGCTGGCTGGTGCGAGCGATTCAAGACATCAACCCCAGCGGGCCTTCGCTGACGTGTCCCTACGGCGGCGGCCACGCCCCCGACATGACCTTGCGCGTCAACGGGCCGGTTGATGGCGTGCCGGTGGGTGCACCGGTGCGCGCGTTTCGCCGGCACTCCTACGGCCTGTCGAAGCGCGAGAACTCGTGGTGGCTGGCAAGAGACGACGGTGGTACTACCTGGGCGCTGGCAGGCCCGCTCGCCGCCGACTCGGGCATCGCGTTCGCGTATTTCGATTCGGCCGGCCGACCCACGACGGACCCTACGCGCGTCGCTTTGGTCGATCTGACGATCGTGGCACAGACTGCCGGCTCTGACGACAGCGACACATTGACTATTTCTGTGAGGCCCAGGAACCAATGAACTCCTGGAAGCGAGTCTGGGGTCGGCAGGGGCGAGACGGGTTCGCCATACCGGTGGCGATCTTCGTGATGGTGGTTCTGTCGTTGCTGGCCCTTAGCGGAATGTACATTTCGCAGAGCAACGCCGCGGGAAACATGGGCATACGCCGAAGCCACACGGCCTTCAACGCCGCCAACGCCGGAGCCGTACACGTTCTCGGTACCTGGGACCGCTGGACTTACGGCGTGATGAATCCGGGCGACAACCACGACACGGGATGGGAGTGGCTCCCGGACGGATCATCCTATCGCGCCGATGTTCGCCGCGTAGACGACGGCTCCAATCCGAACGAGGTGCTCTATCGGTTACGTACCATTGGGCGCCCCGGCTCCGGGCTTACGGCGCAGAGGGTTATAGTGACGATGGCCAGCGCGAAGAGGGCCGAGGGGCTGTGTTGCGAGGCGGCGATGAAGACGCGCGGAGATCTTCAGATTCAAGGAACGGGCATGCGGGTCAAGGTCTCGGGCTTCGACACGGACCCCAGCGCCTGGACCGGGCACTGCTCCTCTTCACCGGGAGACCTCCCGGGGATCCTGACGCCGGAAGACGATGACATCACGACCCACGGGGGGCCTAGGATTGAAGGCAGTCCAGCGCCGGTGCAAGAAGACGTTTCGATCGTCGATGAGGACTTCACACAGTTCGGGAACGTGTCCTACTGGGAGCTCGCCTCCTCGGCCGACAAGGTGTACGTCGGCGACCAACACTTCGCTACCGTGCAACCGGTGGTCGTTGGCGGTCAGTGCGTGAGAACATCGCCGACGAACTGGGGAGACCCGCTGAATCCGGCGGGGGCCTGCTGGAGATACCTGCCGATCATCCACATCGCCGGGAATCTGTTCATCGCTGGTACCGCCTACGGCCAGGGAGTCCTGCTCGTCGACGGCAACTTGATCGTCACCGGCACCCTGTCGTTCTACGGTGTGGTGATCACCATGGGGGAAGCAGACCTACGGGGAACGACCGAGATCACCGGCGGCCTGCTGGCACGTAACGGCGCTACGGCCGCCGGGATCAGTAACCTCAGGGGAACAACAACGCTCCAGTACAGCAGCTGCGCCGCGGCTCGCGCGCTGTTTCAGGCGACCGTACCCCGGCCGCTGGCGGGGCGTCACTGGTTCGAGGTTCTCGAATAATGGCAACAACCGAAGCAGCGGTAAACGCTTGGATCTATCGTGCCCGCACGACCGACGGGCAGGTTCGCGAAGGCATCATCCAGGCCGGCTCGGAGAAGGACGCGACCCGCTCGCTGGTCCGGAGCAAGCTCATACCGGAGCTCGTGCGGCCTGCCCCCAGGGCTAAGGCCGGGCTTCAGTTCCGGCGGCGACCGAAACCGAAGTCCATGGTGATGTTCGCACGGAATTTCGCGACGCTCGTCGACGCGGCAATTCCGCTGGTGCACAGCCTGGAGATCCTAGAAGACTTGACCGAAGACAGGCCGCTGAAGAAGACACTCTCAAAGGTAATCGTCGATGTGCAGGCCGGCATGACCTTAGCGGCTGCTCTGAAGGAGCACCCGAAGGTCTTCAGCGACATCTTCGTGAGCATGATCGAGGCCGGAGAGCAGGGCGGGATGCTGGACACGATCCTCGCACGCCTCGCCACCTACCTGGAGAAAAGCCAGGCCCTGGTCTCGAAAGTGAAGACGGCCATGGTCTACCCGGTCATCATACTCATCGTCGCACTCATCAGCGCGGCGGTAATGCTCACCTTCGTCGTCCCGACGTTCCAGACCATGTTCGAGTCCGGCGGCCTCACGCTGCCGTATCCGACGCAGCTCCTCCTGAGCCTCTCCGACTTCGTGCAGGGCTACTGGATGTGGCTATTGGCGGGCACGATCGGAGGATTCATATTGATTCGCCAAGCCTACCACACGCCGGCCGGTCGTGAGATCGGAGACCGCATCATGCTTCGCATCCCGGTTCTGGGGGACCTGCTTCGCAAGAGCTCCATCGCGCGCTTCGCGCAGAGCATGGCCTCACTGCTCGCTGCCGGCTCGAATCTGATCGACTCGCTGCTCTCTTCGGCCAGGACCGCGAACAACGTCGTCATCGAGAAGGCGCTGATCGCAACAAGGCCCGCGATCGAAGCTGGCGAGGGCATCTCCAAACCCCTCGCCGAAACCGGCACGATGCCCAACATCGTCTCGCGAATGGTAGAGGTGGGAGAAAAGACCGGCCGAATCGACGAGATGTTCGAGAAGATCGCGATCTTCTACGAGGGCGAGGTCGACACAGCCGTCTCGCGTCTCATGAAGGCATTGGAGCCCGCCCTCCTCGTCGTAGTCGGCGGCATTCTTGGCGGGATGGTGATAGCGCTCTACCTGCCCATCTTCGAGGCGATGACGAGCATCGACGTCTAGTACCGTTGTCGGGTAGCGGACCCCAAGGGCCACCAACAGACGAGCCCGCCTCACGGAGGCGGGCTCTCTCTTTGCTGGCGGTATCCTGCGCAGACTGTAAGCGTACTATGCGGTAATCGCTTCCGCCTCCGGAATCTCGAGGTCCGCTTCGGCAAGCGCCTCCTCGTGGGCGACCTCCTGACCACGCAGAGTAAAGTGGCGCCGGAAGAAGTCCGCCAGGTCATCGGTGAGCGAGTGCATCACCGGTACCAGCACCAACGTCAGGAAGGTCGCGAACGTGAGGCCGGCGATCACTGCAATCGCCATCGGGCCCCACCAAGCCGCCTGCTCACCGCCCCAGAAGAAGTCCGGTCGCAGGCTGCGATACAGGCCGTAGAAGTCGATGTTGAGCCCCACGGCCAATGGGATCAATCCCATCACGGTCGTTATGGCCGTCAGCGTCACCGGCCTGAATCTGGTTAGTCCGCCCCGGACCAGCGACTCCAGTCGGCCCAGACCATCACGTTCTCTCAGGACTCCGATGTAGTCTATCAGCACGATCGCGTTGTTCACTACGACGCCGGCCAAGCTGATGACGCCTACGCCGCTCATGATGATCCCGAACGGCATCCCAAAGACGAGCAGCCCGATCAAGACGCCCACTGTCGATAAGAGAATCGAGCTCAGGATGATGAGCGGCTTCAGCACGGAGTCGAACTGTGACACGAGAATGAATGCGATGAGTAGCAGCGCCGTCGCGAACGCGCCCATCAGAAACGCCGCCGACTCCTGCTGTTCCTCCTGCTGCCCCGTGTAGCGTAGGTCGTATTCCGGTGGCATGGACGCTGCGAAGCTTGCCAGCTCTGCTTTGACCTCAGCCAGTACAGCGTTGGCGTTGTAGCCAGAGCGCACATCGGAGGAGACCGTGACCATGCGATCGAGGTTCTTGCGGTTGATCCCGCTGAAGCTCTCGTTGACAGTCCACGTCGCCACCGAAGGCAGCGGCACTTGACTCCCGTCCTCGGCAACGACCGTCAGGTCGGCTAGCGAGCTCAGGTCCTGCCGATACGGCTCCGCGAGGCGTACGACGATGTCGTACTGGTCTTTCCCGTCCCTGAACTCTCCGGCCTCAACACCATTGATGGCGCTTCGAACCATGAAACCGATCTTCTGGGTGTTGACGCCGAAGAGCTGCGCCCTCTCTCTGTCTACTTCGACGGTCAACTCGGGCCGGGCATCGGCCAGGTCGTTCTCCAGCCCCTCGAGTTTGGGCGCAACCGATGAGCGAGAAAGGATCGTGACCACTTCGTCGCCCAGTTGCTTCAGCAAGCCGGCATCATCACCCACGATCTCGATGTTTATGGGCAAGCCGGTGGGAGGCCCTTCCTGCGGCCGCTCGACCACGATGTCCGCTCCGGCGATTTCCTTCCCTACCGTGTTCCGCATCGACTCGAGCGTCTCGAAGACATCTTGGCCGCGGACCTGATAGTCGACGAAGTTGACCGCGATCGTCCCGAGGTGGGTCCCGGACCCGCCGAATAGCCAGTCACCCGAACTCGATCCCACCGTTGCTACGACCGACTCGAAGTCTTCTTGTCCCTGCATATCGCCCAGTTCGCCCTCCAGCCGCAGCGCGATCTCGTTCGTCACGTCGGCTCGCGTACCCGTCGGAGCCTCCAACTGGACGTGCACGGTGCTTGGGGGAATGTCCTCGGGGAAGAACACTACCCCCTTGCTGAAGATCCCGAAGGCGACAACCGCTAACGCCAGAACCAGCAGCGATTGTCCCATCACGAGCCCGCGGTGGGCAAGCGCCCAACGCAGACCGCGCTCATAAACGCGAAGCGTGTTGGGAAGGCCCTCGTGCTGAAGCCAGTGAGCAGCCGGCGCTAGAGCGTAGTGATGGAGGGCATACAATGCCACGACCGTGACCGCCAACAGGAACGCGGTCAGCGGCCGGTTCCACCCGACAACTACGAGGGTGAGTCCAGCCGCGATTCCCATAGCCCATTTCATCTCACGCGTGAAGCCGGGTCCTTTCTCGCCTTCCGGACGCAGGAAAAGCGAGCAGAGGGTCGGGTTTATCACAACAGCCACGAAGAGCGACGAACTGAGCGTAATAATCAGCGTCAGCGGTAGATAACTCATGAACTCGCCGACAATGCCGGGCCAAAACGCCAGCGGAGTGAACGCCGCCAGCGTGGTGGCTGTAGCAGCGACCACTGGCATCGCCACCTCTCCGGTGGCCAGCTTCGCCGCTTCCTTCTTGGTGTAGCCGCGTTCTCGGAACCTGTAGATGTTCTCGACGATCACAATCGCGTTGTCCACCAACATACCCAACGCCAGAATCAGGCTGAACAGCACAACGAAGTTCATCGTCATGCCGACAATCTGGATCACGCTGAACGACAAGAGCATCGACAGCGGGATGGCGACGCCGACGAAGGAGGCGTTTCTGACGCCGAGCGCGAAGAGCAGGACGGCCACGACAAGAATCAGTCCGGAGATGATGTTGTTCTCCAGGTTGCTCACCATCTTGTGCACCTCTTCCGACATGTCGGAGGTGACCTTAATGACCGTCGTGGGCGGCATTAAGGGCTGCATCTCGTCGATCACGGCCCTGACGCCCTCGGAAGTCTCGATGATGTTCTGGCCAACCCGCTTCGTGACACCAAGCGTGACCACCGACTGCCCGTCCAACCGGGCGTAACTGTCCCGCTCCTTGAAGCCGAAATCGACGGTGGCGACGTCGCGGATGTATACAGGGATATCCCCTGGAGTCGTGACGACGACGTCCTCGATCAGCCTCGCGTCCTCGAACTCGCCCGGCACACGAACGAGGTACTTCAAGTCGCCGACGTCGATGGTACCGCCCGGCGTCGTGACGTTCTCCTCGCGGATCGCGTCGATCACGTCATCGAAGGCGAGCCCGTAGAACTTCAGCTTCGCCAAGTCGACATCGACCTGTACCTCGCGCTCCAGCCCCCCCGATAGCGAGACCTCCAATACCGACGGAATCTGCTCCAGACGGTCCTGTAGTTCTTCGGCTACCTGCTTCAGGCGGACCAGACTATACTCGCCCGAGACGTTGACCTGCATGATTGGCCACTCGGCGAAGTTGAACTCGACGATCGTCGGTTCCTCCGCCTCTTCCGGTAGCTTGGGCTTTGCTATGTCTACCTTCTCCCTGACCAGCTGCAGCGCCTCGGTCATGTCCATGCCCGCCTCGAACTCGGCGGTGATGCTCGAATACCCCTCGACCGATGTAGACGTGATCTCCTTGACGTCGCCGATCTTGTTGAGCTCATCCTCGAGCTCGCGCGTGATCAGCGT
>JBDHAS010000006.1:0-48559 GCA_039588015.1 Gemmatimonadota bacterium
CCTTTCGCACGCTGCCATTATCGCGACGCGCCGTTCCTTGCTTGTGGCGCCAGCGTGACCTGTCTTGGAACGCTCAGGGAACGCCGATATTCCTTCCGCTGAATGTGCTCTGCGCTGCGATGCTCGATGAGAGACGTCGACTGTCAGCGGCGTTGAAGGGAGATCGACGTTGGCATTTTCCGCTCAGAAAGTCGGTTGCTATTGATGATTGGGTCGACTGAATCGAGTTGCGCGAAGAATGTTGCGCGTGCGGCGTACTATCTTGCGCTCAGCGCGAACGAAGTTGCTCTCTTGTCCGCGACGCGAACGATGTTGCTCTCTACAGGCGTTGGCGTGCTCGGTACTCGGACGGCGTGGGGACTGCGACATCCACGTGTCGCGATTGGTGGACGGCCGGTATCAGGAACCGGTGAGCTTGGGCGCGCCGGTGAACAGCGAAGCCGGGGAAGGAGCGCCATTCGTTGCCCCCGACCAGAGCTACCTGATCTTCATGCGGTTCCGGCACGAGTCTGCCCGATCATGTCTCACGACGGAAAATACCTGTTCTTCAATTCCGCCCGCGCTGGCAACGATGACAACTACTGGATCGAGGCGAGCTTCATCGAGCAATTGAGGCGATAGGCGGCTAGGCTTGCGGGAAGCCACGGGATCGATCCAGCCACGCGCTGGCGGCGGCGAAGGTGTCGGAGGACGGCTAGCGCTGGGTACCAACCATCTGCATGAAGCGCGGGTCGTCCCATAGCTCCTCCCACCACCAGTCTTTGGCCAGGTATTCCTTGGTGTTGGGGTCCTCCAATACGAACGCCTCGAGCAAACGAAGCGCTTCGTCCGGTTCGCCCAGGCGAAGGCGGGCGTTGGCCTCGTAGTAGTAGATGTTGGGGTCGGCCGATGTGTTCTTCGCGTGGGCATCCTCAATGATAACGCGCGCACTGTCCTCCTGGCCGGCGCGAGCCAGAACGGCGGCGACGTACATCATGTATATCGGGCGCAACCCCTCACGCCGCTGGGGAGCGTAAGTTCCCATCATGCGATCGTACAGCTCCCACGTCTTGTCGACGTCGGGCTCCGGTCCAATCGCCGAGGCCAGCAAGACTAGCTGGGGCTCGATGAAGAAGCCGTGATCCGGGAATCGACTCTGCCCCTCCTCGCACCAGCGGGCCGCATCTTCGAATTCCTTCAGCTCGATGGAAATGTGGCAGAGATTGAAGAGGATATAGGATGCGTCGGCAAGGTACGCGTCCGCCTCATAGGCCTTCTGCGCGGCCAGCTTGGCCGGGGCGAACTCACCCGACTTGCGCAGCAAGCGACTGAGATCGCCCCATGCCACTGCGAACTCGGGTTCGTACTCCACTGCCAGGCGAAGATCTCGCTCGGCGAACCTCCTCAGCGTGTCTGCCACGAGCGAGTCGCTGCTCTGCTCCCACAAGCGCGACCGCACGCGCCCCCGAAACGCTAGCGCACGCGGATCCTCCGGCCACTTAGTGAATGCTCGTTCCGCCTGCTCTAGAGCGAGCAGTGCGGTCGTTTCATCGTAGAAGCCGTACTCGGGAGCGCGGCGCGATGAGAGCTCCAGGGCGAGCCAGCCCTGCAGCAGTACAGGTTCAATCCAGCCACGGTCCAGCGCTTCGGCTCTCCTCAGCAGCGAGTCGGCCTCCAGGTGTGATCTCATCGCTTCGGCCTTGTCGCCAGCCGACCAGAGTTCGTCGGAGTCCTTTCGCAGTTCCTCGGCACGCTGAACGAGTTCCCAGGCTTCATCGCTCGATGTCTCCGCCCTTCGCTCGCGAAGCTCGATCTCTTCTCCCAGGCGTTGGCGGAGCAACCAGGCGGCCTCCTGGACGACGTCCTCACGTAGCTGCAGCAGATCGTCCCCGCTGCGCTCGACGCGCCGGCTCATCAAGTGCATTCCATCGGCTCCGTCGATGAGCTGTACGGTCACGCGTAGTTGATCGCCGAGCCTCTCGACGCTGCCCTCCACTAGGCTGCCGACGTTGAGAGCTCTCGCGATGCTGTCTATCGGGATGTCGGGGTCTCGGTACGGCTTTACACCGTTACGCGAGATGACACGGAGCGCACCGGCCTGTGCCAGCTCGTGTATCAGCGCCTCGGTGAATCCGTCCGCCAGATATCCGAGGTCCTGGGTCTGACTGAAATCCTCGAAGTAGAGGACCGCCACGGACGTAGGGGCGAGTTGGGGCTGGGCATCGGCGGCCACCTCGGAAACGCCCGGTGGCCCACCCAAGAACAGCAGCCAGACGGCGGCCACGAATCCCCAGAGCGCGAAAGCGACCACGCCGCCGCCGAGCGCGTTCCGCCACGTCAGCAAGCGTTGCAACCCTGCATGTTGCTCGACTATCGTCGCGTCCCTAGCTGCATCGACCAGCGCTTCGCTGGCACGCTGACCCTTTGCAGGCGCCGCTGACCGGCCACTCTGGACGGACGCCGTGACCAGTATTATCGGCAGCCCGACCATCAGAAGGCCCAGTGCGATGGGGAAGAACCAGACCGGGAGGCCGATGCGCTCGATAAGCAGGTCCACCGCCTCCAGCGCGGCGAAAGACGCGCCAATGTAGATGGCTAGCGCCTGCCACAACGAGCGCCGGTGGATTTCCTGAAAGAGGTGCTTGATGCGTTCCAAATCTGTGGTGATCACCCTGCTCGAGTGTTGAACGGCGGCCTTGAGGGCCGGGTCAAGTCATGCAAGATGTCATGGATGGGTGTACGAATCAATAACGGTTGTTGGTAGCTGCACGCTAAAGCGGCGCCAGTCAGCAGCCGGTTCCTTCTTCGCTGTCTAGTCTAGTGGGGCTCTCCTCACCCGGCTCGACCTTGTTCAGTGTAATCGTCCAGGTCAGGAAGCATGCGTGCGCGAAGGGGAATCGCGTGACTTGCTGAACAGACCAGAAGTATCTAGTGCCGATTCTGAGGCCGACGAAGTAGTCCGGAGAGAGGCGACCGTCTGCCCTAAGTGGGACGTTGAGGACCTCGATGTGCATGATCGTGTCCGGCGGCGTCTTGTCGATGTGGACTATGAGGTCGGGCTGTGGCGGTTCGGTGGTTTCGTCGCCGCAGGCAACGGGTACAAGCACCAGCAGCAGCATGACCAGACGTCTCATGGTCAGGTCGACCTCCTCGGCCACGTCAAGGCGCCGTTGACTACCGGAGAGAATCCTAACCGCCCCACCCGCCCAGCTCTAGTCTGAGAGCTGTACACGGATCGGTGGAGCACTACTGATTATCAATAGTATTTGTGCGCGTCCGCTGATGCACAAGAGTCTGTGCTTTGGGTCTAGTCCGGGATGGGAGGGGGAAGCGATTGTCAAGAACCACGGCCTCGACCCAACCGCTGCAACTCGGTAGCCGACGTCTGGAGGGTCGCCGTCTGAATTGGCAATGTCCAACCGTCCGGCGTGGCACCTCGTAGGCGGGGTTCGAGCGATGGGGCTCGAACACTTCGGCAAGCAATAGCCTAGTCGTCGGGCATACGAGATCGGCGATGGGCCGGGCCGTGGTTTCCTCCTTACACCATTGGATAGCTCGAATGGGCGTAGGGTTGGTCCCCTTACTATCACCTCTCCGAGGACGACGCAGCCAAACGCCGTGGTAGAAAGCGGGGCTGGGATCGTCTCCCAGCCCCTTCTTGGTTTTAGCCAGGTTGGGTGCCGCATCGTCACTTGATTTCGTCGTCGTCTTCCGGCTCCATCCGGTCGGGGTCTTGAACCGTCACACGTGCCATGCCACGATGGCCTTCCCACTCCGCGTCGACAAGAGCGATCTCAGGGTCCGAGGTCTCCCACTCTACGTCACCATCGCCCCGTGCGCCCGGCAGCAACGCCCTGAGCTGAACGGTCTCGCCCACTTCGATCAGGTTCCACTCCGGTACCACCTGCACGTCTGTTGTCTCCGGCTCCTCTAGCCGGCCGCTGGGACCCAGCGGATCGTCTTGGCAGGCCAAAAACAGCGGGAGAGCAGCTAGCCCAATCAGGGCTCCTAGAGTTCTGCTATAGCGTGACATCGTGTACCTCCTGTTATGTCCTATGCTGCAAACCGTCTTCTTTGTCTCTGCTGGGGCTCGTGTTCTCCACGTCGCGAAGACAGCATACACTGTTATCTTCAGCCCCTTCTCAGACTACTCGCGACGTGAGGAGCGCATGATCGGGCGTTCGAACCGAGGCCCTCGCTTTAGGAGGCGGGAATGTCACGTAAGCTGCTGACCGTAGCGATTCTGGTTCTCTGTGCGAGGCTCGTGCAGGCCCAACCTCAGGAGCGATCCATCGGTCGACTGGAGGCGGTAGCCTCGTTCGATGCCGCCATGCCGACCGGCGTCACCGTTTCACACGATGGGCGGGTCTTCGTGAACTTCCCCCGCTGGGGAGACGTCGTGCCGGCGACGGTGGCCGAGATCGTCGATGGTAAGGCTGTAGCCTATCCCGACGACGTGACGAACCGGCCCGATAGCACGCGAATCGAGGAGACGTTCATCTCGGTGCAGAGCGTGGTCGTCGATCCCTGGAATCGTCTCTGGATTCTCGATACGGGGCTGGGACTGCCGCCCGGCACTCCGGGTGCGGCAAAGCTGATCGGCTTCGACCTCGACACGGACCGCGCCTTCCAGACAGTCGTGTTCCCCCCGGAAGTGATAGCGCCGGGTACCTACCTGAACGACGTGAGGTTCGATCTGCGCCGCGGGACAGCGGGCGTGGCGTTCATCACCGATTCGTCGCCGGTCACAGGCAATGGCATCATCGTCGTGGACCTGGCAACGGGCCGGAGCTGGCGCCGCCTGCGCGGCCACCCATCGGTGAGGCCGGTGGATGGCTTCGTCCCGATCATCGAGGGCAGGCCGGTCATGTACCGGATCCCGGGTCGGCCGCCGCAACCGTTCGCAGTAGGCTCCGACGGAATTGCCTTGAACGCTGACGGCGAGCGGTTGTTCTATCGACCGCTGTCGAGCCGCCGACTTTACAGCGTGAGCATCGATGCGCTGGTCGACGAATCGGTTTCGGAGGACTCCTGTGCCGCGACGGTGACGGACCATGGCGACCTCGGGTTCGCCTCCGATGGTCTCGCCGCGGACGGCGGCGGTCGAGTCTATCTGACGAACTACGAAGACAACGCGATCATGATCTGGAGCCCCGACGGTTCGTTGGAGACGCTGGTTCACGACCCGCGGCTGCTCTGGCCCGACACGATCTGTCTGGCGGCCGACGGCTACCTGTACATCGTAGCGAACCAGCTCCACCGTCAGGCCAGCTTCAACGATGGGGAAGACAAGCGGGCGAAACCCTACAGCCTGTTCCGGGTCAGCGTAGATGCGGGGCCGGTGCTCTTGAGGTAGACGAACGCCGCTCGCACCCCTTGTCATCGTGCGAGCGCGGCGCGAGCGTAGTAATCGGTTCCTCGGCCCTACCGTACTGCGAAGCGAGAGCCAGCGGATGACAGATCTACGTGGAAAGAACGTCCTGGTCACCGGCGCTGCCAGCGGGATCGGGAGACTGTTGGCCCGGGAAGTGGCCGGCGAAGGTGCGAATCTGGTCCTGTGGGACATCGCGCACCCCGAGCTCAAGGCGGTCACCGAGGAGTTGCGGATGGGGGGCGGTAACGTGTTCCCGCACTGCTGCGACGTGTCGGACCGCGAATCGGTCAGCGAGGCGGCGGCACAAGTGCTCGAGGAGTGTGGGCCTGTCGATGTCTTGATCAATAACGCCGGCATAGTCAGCGGGCAGCCGGTCATGGAGGCCACGGACGAAGGCATTCAGCGTACCTTCGCTGTGAACGTACTGGCACACTTCTGGACGACGCGGGCATTCCTGCCCGCAATGGCGGAACGGAACCGCGGGCACATCGTGACGATCGCCTCGGCGGGCGGCCTGGTCGCGGCTCCCAGGCTAACCGACTATAGCGCCAGCAAATTTGCTGCGGTGGGCTTCGACGAAGCGCTCCGCTTGGAGCTGGCGCGTGACGGGCTCGATATCAGGACGACTGTGGTCTGCCCGTTCTACGTGGACACGGGCATGTTCGAGGGCGTGAAGACGCGCTTCAGCTGGTTGCTCCCGATCCTCGAGCCGGAGTACGTCGCCGCAAAGATCGTCAAGGCGATCAAGAAGGACCGGCGGCGCCTGGTGATGCCGCGCTTCGTCTATGTCGCGCCGGCGATGCGGCTACTTCCGACAAGCTGGTTCGATGCGCTGGTCGGATTCTTCGGCGTCAGCCGCAGTATGGACGAGTTTGCTGGTCGGAGAGGGTCTTAGCCGGGCGAAAGCGTAGGGTGTTGGCACGCTTTGAATGTCGAATGTCCAATATCGATTAAGGAATGTCGAGATTAACGTGCGGCGCCGCTTTGGGCATTCGTTACTGGTGTTCGATGTTGGATATTCGAAGGCTGCGGCCGCCCCCGGTCGACATCCGTCAGCGAGGCGTTATTATTCTCTGCGGGTGCGGCGGACAACACACGCCCGTACCGAGGGAGAGGTGGCCGAGCGGCTTAAGGCGGCACCCTGCTAAGGTGTTGGGGGCATAGCCCCTCGTGGGTTCGAATCCCACCCTCTCCGCCATACCTATACGAGGGGCTGCGTCTCGCGCCGCGAGGCACAGCCCCTAGCTACAGTGGCAAGGGACTACCAGAGATTCGGTGTGAGATGAGCGAAAGACCCCGGGTCCGATTTGCGCCGAGCCCCACCGGGTTCCTACACGTGGGTGGCGCCCGGACGGCGCTGTTCAATTGGTTGTTCGCCCGGCACGAGGACGGCGTCTTTGTGCTGCGGATCGAGGATACGGACAGGGAGCGTAGCCAGGCCGAGCTGACCGAGGCGATCCTCGAAGGGCTCAGCTGGCTGGGTATCGAGTGGGATGAGGGGCCGTTTCACCAGGCGGACAACATCGAGCGGCACAGGACCGACGCGAAGAAGCTGCTCGAGATGGGGACTGCCTACCGCTGCTTTTGCACGCCGGATCGCCTGGAGGCGCTGCGGGCGGAGGCGAAGGAGAAGGGAACGGCGGCGGCGTATGATGGCACATGTCGTCGGCTGGGCCAGGAGGAATCGCAACAGCGCGCGGCCGCCGGCGAAGCGCACACGTTGCGTTTCCGGATGCCGGCGGGAGAGACGATTTGGGAAGACGCCGTCGGCGGCCGGACCCGGTTTCAGAACACCGACGTTGACGATTTCATTCTTCTCCGCTCGGATTCGACGCCCACCTACAACCTGGCGGCCGTTTCCGACGACATCGCAATGGGCATCACGCACGTGATCCGCGGTGCGGATCACATCTCCAACACGCCCAAGCAGATCCAGATCTACCTCGCACTGGAAGCGCCGGAACCGGTCTTTTGCCACGTCCCGCTGATCCTCGGCCCGGATGGCAAGCGTCTGTCGAAGCGGCATGGGGCCGCGGCGGTCGGCGAATACCGGAGGGGCGGATACTTGCCGCAGGCCATGGACAACTTCTTGGCGCTGTTGGGCTGGTCGCCGGGCCAGGACCTGGAGGTCATGGGGCTGGACGAACTGATCTCGCGGTTCACCCTGGCCGGGATCAATAAGAAGCCGGCGGTCTTCGACCACGAAAAGCTTGACTGGTTGAACGGGCAGTACGTCGCGGCCACGCCCGGGGCGGAGCTGGCCGGCGACGTGGCGCCGCTGCTGGTCGAGATGGGGGCAGCGACGGAGGAGGAGCTGGAAGCGCGAGCCGACTGGCTAGCGCGCGTGCTGGACAGCGTGAAGGTGCGGGCGCGTACTGTCCGCGACCTGGCGCTGCTGGCCCGGCCTTTCTTCGCCGGTCCCGTTGACTACGACCCGCAGGCTGCTGCCAAGCACTGGAAGGACCCGAGTGCTGCAAGCGAGCGACTAGAACGGCTGCGGTCTGTTCTGGAGCGAACCGAGAACTGGGATGAAGAGTCTTTGGAACGTGCGCTTCGGGGCCTGGCGGAAGCGCTCGAGGTCGGGGCCGGAAAGCTCATTCACCCATCCCGCTTGGCGCTGACCGGCTTGGCGGTGAGTCCGGGGATCTTCGAGGTGATGAGTCTGATGGGACGCGACCTGGTCGTAGCGCGCATCGACGCTGCAGTGAGTTTTCTCGGGGGTGTTGACGCGCTCGAATCAGACACCTAAACTGACATTTCGCAACTAAATCTTGACGGTAGATCCGGGAGAACAGCGGCGATAACCCGCTAGTGGTTTAGAGAGAGAAACTCTCCCCCCCTTCACAAAGGGACTCGGCAACGGCGGACGGTCAACCTTGCTGCGGTCCCGCCATCAACTGTGGAACCGCCTCCGCGCGGTGTTGGTGGCGTGTCCGCTCGCTGAGTTCGGGAGGCGCGTATGTCGGAAGTGTTGACCCCCATCGAGCGGCGCATCTACAACTACCTCGTCGAGTACCTGAAGCGCGAGACTTATCAGCCTAGCGTCCGCGAGATAGGCACGCGTTTTGGCATCCGCTCGACCAAGACGGTGACCGAGCATCTGCAGTCCCTGCAACGCAAAGGCTACCTGGACCGCACGCCGTCCCGGTCCCGCGCACTGCGGATACTGGGGCTGGACCTGTCTCCCGAAACGCTCACCGTGCCGCTTTACAAGCAGAACGCGTACGAAGCGGGCGACGAGGAAGTGGAAGCGCGCTTCGATCTGGATCGCTCATTCGCGTGCTCTGCCGACTGTTTCATGGTCCGAGCTGGGGGCGATTTGCGAGATCTGGGCGTCCTCGAGGGCGATCTGATCCTCGTGGAACCGGCCGAAGAGCTCGCCGCAGACGACTTGGCCGTCTTCGATTGCGACGGCACGATCGAGGTACACAGGCCAAATGAGCTCGGGCCGAACGGAAGCCCGCTACCAGCGATTGGGTCGCCGGACAGAGATGGGAACCCGCCTCCCCGTTTCCTTGGCGCTGTCCGGGCAGTTCTACGCACGGTCCCGCGCGAATAGCAACCTGCTGGCCGCCGGTCGCAGCTGACGTCGGGTGGTTGGGTCGAGATGAGTGAGGCTGACGCTCGCTGGATGGCCGTTGCGCTGGAAGAGGCTCGCATAGGCGGCTCCCACGGCGAAGTGCCTGTGGGGGCCGCCGTCGTATGTGGGGACGAGCTACTGGCCCGCAACCACAACCGCACGCGAGAGGCGGCCGACCCCACCGCCCACGCCGAGATCCTCGCACTACGGGAAGCGGCGGGGAAGATAGGCGACTGGCGCTTGGAAGACTGCGCGCTCTACGTGACGCTGGAGCCGTGCGCCATGTGTGCGGGGGCCATCGTGCTGGGACGAGTCCAGCGGCTGGTCTTCGCCGCCGCCGATCCGAAGGCCGGGATGTGCGGCAGTCTAGAGAACCTGGTGCAGGACGCTCGTCTGAATCACCGTGTGGCGATCGAGTCTGGGATAATGGCGGAGGAAGCCGCCGAGTTGCTGAGAGACTTCTTCAGGGAGCGGCGCTAGCCGATGAGGCAGATGCTTCGCGTTCTGGTAGCCGACGAAGTACGCTATTTCGCTGAACGGATCGATGTCCCGCCGGACGTCGAAGTCACGTGGCTGGCGGCGTCGGAGCCGGTGCCCGAGGGTGATTTCGTGGGCTTGCTGCCGTTGCTGACGCGCCGGATCGATGCCGATGTGCTCGAATGCCTGCCGAACTTGAAGGTGGTCGCGAACTATGCCGTTGGCTACGACAACATCGACGTGGAGGCGCTGCGGGCTCGTGGAGTGGCCGTCTCGAACACGCCCGATGTTCTGACGGAGGCTACCGCCGAGCTTACCTGGGCACTGATCCTAGCGGCCAGTCGGCGCCTGACCGAAGCGGAGAGACTGGCTCGAAGCGGCGGCGAGTGGGCCTGGCATCCCACCTTCATGCTGGGCACCCAACTCGGCGGCCGCACGCTGGGGCTCTTGGGAGCGGGGCGGATCGGTCAGGCGGTGGGCCGGCGCGCGATTCCCTTCGGGATGGAGGTCGCTTACTGGGACCAGGTGGCGCAGCCGGACTTCGAGCGGGAGATCGGTGCACGCCGGGTTCGGTCGCTCGACGAGATCCTGGCGGCCGCCGACGTGCTCTCGATCCATGTCCAGCTCAGCGAGGAGACGGCGGGACTGATCGGCCGCGATGAGCTGGCGGTCATGAAAAGGAGCGCGATCCTGATCAACACTTCGCGTGGCGGCATAGTGGACGAGGACGCGCTGTGCGAGGCGCTCGGATCGGGTGAGCTTGGCGGAGCGGGCCTGGACGTCTACGAAGGAGAGCCGGAGATCCGCGAGTGCCTGAAGCGTCTCACGAACGTCGTGCTGCTCCCGCATATAGGCAGCGCCACGGAGGACACGCGGCGCGAGATGTTCGAGCTGGCCTGGCGCAATCTCATGCGTGGCGTTCGCGGGGAGCCGCTTTTGACGCCTGTCAGATGAACATCGAACATTGCACATCGAACGTCCAACGCCGAAGGGTCGACGTTCAACGTTGGATGTGCAATGTTCAACGTTCAATCAGGAACAGCCGCTTTCCCCGGGATCCTTCCCGCCATACCTTATCGCGCCAATGTGTGCAGCTCACCGCAGTCGCTGACCGGTTCCGGGCACCAACCGCGGTCAGAAAGTGTTTTACGACCGGTGAAGTCCGCGAGATAATCTCAGAGGAGACTATTCTCGGATGAGCGAAACTGAGGGGAAGGGACAGATCCGTCTGAGCCACGCCCTGATCCCCGTGGTCTTTCTGATCGGTGCGCTGGCGCTCGTCATCAGTGTCTACAAGCTGCCACCTCACATGCCCTTGATCTTCGCCGCGGCGGTCGCTGCCGGTGTAGCGATTGCCAACAAGGTTCCCTGGGATGATGTCCAGGCGGGCATGGTGCACGGGATCAACCTGGCGATGGGCGCCATACTGATCCTCATGGTGGTCGGCACGATGATCGGGACGTGGATACACGGCGGCGTGGTGCCGTCGATGATCTTCTACGGTCTGAAGGTGCTCTCACCCGGAATCTTCCTGGTCGCCACGCTGGTCATCTGCTCGATCGTCTCCCTCGGCACCGGCTCATCCTGGTCTACGGCGGGAACGGTGGGCGTGGCGCTCATCGGTGTCGGGGCGGCGCTGTCGATACCGTTACCGATGACCGCCGGTGCGATCATCTCGGGTGCCTACTTCGGCGACAAGATGTCTCCTCTGTCCGACACGACCAATCTGGCGCCGGCCATGGCGGGTACGGATGTGTTCACTCACATCCGGCACATGGTCTACACGACCGTGCCGGGGTACGTGATCGCTTTGATCCTCTACGCGCTATTGGGGATACGGTATGCCGGCGGAGCGATGGAGGCCCAGCAGATCGACCTCATGCTCGACACCATGCAGGCCAACTTCACCATCCATCCGGTGCTGCTTCTACCGCCGCTCCTCGTCATCGTCATGGTGGTGAAGAAGATCAAGCCGCTACCGGCCCTGCTGGGCGGCACGGTGCTCGGCGGCATCTTTGCCATAGCGACGCAGGGCGCCTCGCTTGCCGACTCGATAGCGGCGGCCCACTCCGGATATGTCTCTAACTCGGGCATTGCGAGTGTGGACGACCTGCTGTCGAGGGGCGGCCTGATGAGCATGATGGAGACCGTGGCGCTCATCCTCTGCGCCCTCGCGTTCGGCGGCATCATGGAGCGCACGGGCATGCTCGAAGCCATCGCCCGCTCGCTGCTCAAGATGGTGAAGGGGACCGGGTCCCTTATCACCACAACCGTGCTGAGCTGCATCGGGATGAATGCCGTGGCCTCGGATCAGTACATCGGGATCGTCATTCCCGGCAGGATGTACAAGAACGCTTTCGAAAAGCAGGGTCTCCATCCCAAGAACCTCTCCCGTGCGCTGGAGGACTCGGGCACTCTGACTTCGCCGCTCATCCCCTGGAATACCTGCGGGGCCTTCATGTGGGCCACCCTGGGGGTCTACCCGCTGGCCTACCTGCCGTACGCCTTCATGAACCTGCTGAATCCGTTGATCTCGATATTCTACGGGTTCACGGGGATCACCATGGACAAGCTCGAGGAAGGGGAGGGGTCGGGCGAGGAGGCTGCCGAAGCTGCGGCGGCGCCCTAAAACGTTGACACTGCGGCCGTTTGCCTGCTATACTCCCGGCGGTGTGCCAGGGAGTGGGGGCAAGGGGAGAGCTTGCATACGGAACCGAACGCGGTAGTCATGGACGAGCGAGCCGTGCGGCGCGCGGTCGCCCGCATGGCCCGTGAGATCGTCGAGCGGAACGCCGGGTGCCAGGGGCTGATCCTGGTCGGGATTCACCGTCGTGGCGTCGAGCTGGCGGATCTCATCGCCGATGAGATCGAGAAGAGCGAGGAGCAAAAGATCCCGCTCGGGACCCTGGACATCACGCTGTACCGGGACGACCTGAGCGTCATCGGTCCTCGTCCCGTGATTGGCTCCAGCGATATTCCAGCCGACATAGAAGGTCGCGCCGTCGTCATCATTGACGACGTGTGCTACACGGGCCGAACGGCGCGGGCGGCGATTGATCACCTGGCCGACTTCGGCCGGCCGGCCCGGATCTATCTTTGTGTGCTGGTCGATCGCGGCGGTCGCGAACTGCCGATCCAACCCGACTTCGTCGGCCGTCACTTCGACGTCACGCCGGCGGAGGATGTCGCGGTTCTCGTGCCCGAACAGGACGGCCGGCTCTCTGTCGAACTTCGCAAGACGGGATAGGGTGACTAAGACGGCAGAATTCGGAAAGGATCTCACAGGGCTCGAGGAGCTCAGCAAGGAACAGATCACTACGATCCTGAACGTGGCCGAGCCCTTCAAGGAGATCAGCGAGCGGACCATCAAGAAAGTCCCTGTACTCCGCGGCAAGACCATCGTCAACCTCTTCTACGAGCCTTCTACCCGCACCCGAGTCTCCTTCGAGTTTGCCGAGAAGAGACTGTCCGCCGACACTGTGAATATCTCGGGCTCGGGCTCGTCCATAGTGAAAGGCGAGAACCTGGTCGACACAGCTCGGAACCTGGAGGCGATGCGGATCGACATGGTGGTCATGCGCCACGGCTCTTCCGGTGCCGCCCAGTTCCTCGCCGATCGGATCCCGTCCAACGTGATCAACGCCGGCGACGGCCAGCACGAGCACCCGACTCAGGGGTTGCTGGACATGCTCACGATTCGGGACCACTTGGGCCGCATAGAAGGGAAGAAGGTCTGCATAGTCGGCGATATCCGTCACTCGCGTGTGGCCCGCTCGAACATCTGGGGACTCCTCAAGCTTGGCGCCGAAGTCGCCGTCTGTGGCCCACCCACGCTGGTGCCGCACGGGATCGATAAGCTAGGCGTCCACGTCTTCAAGCGGGTTGAGGAAGCGATCGAGTGGTCCGACGTGCTCAATGTGCTGAGGCTTCAGCTGGAGCGGATGGAAGCCGGTTACATTCCGTCGCTCCGCGAGTACAACCGTTTCTTCGGCGTCTCCGTAGCAAGACTCGAGAAGGCCCCGCGCGAGATTCTCATCCTTCATCCCGGTCCGATGAATCGAGGTGTCGAGATCGATTCGCACGTTGCTGATGGGCCGCATTCGGTGATACTGCAGCAGGTGACGAACGGCGTAGCCGTGCGGATGGCTATCCTCTACCTCCTGTCCGGCGGCTCGCCGGACCGCGCGGAATCGGCAAAGACGGGGAGGGCGACATGAGTCGGCCGGTGCTGGTTCGGGGCGGTCGGGTCATCGACCCATCCCAGAAGCTCGACGAGCGGCTCGATTTGCTGCTTGCCGACGGCAAGATCGCGTCGACCGGCCGCGATTTGGCTGTGCCGAAGGGCGGCGAGACCGTTGACGTGAGCGGCCTGGTCGTTGCGCCTGGGTTCGTTGATCTCCACGTGCACCTGAGGGAACCGGGCGACGAGCACAAGGAGACGATCGCGTCGGGAGCCCGTGCGGCGACTGCGGGGGGATTCACATCGATCTGCGCGATGCCGAACACGCGGCCTCCTATCGATGATCACGCTGCCGTTGGTTTTGTGCGAGCCGAGGGCGAGCGCGCAGGTCTCGCGCGCGTCTATCCGGTGGGCGCGGTCTCGGTCGGCCTCAAGGGCGAGGAGATGACCGAGATCGGCGAACTGGTGGCGGCGGGCGCGGTCGCGGTGACGGACGACGGGCGCCCGGTGTGGGATTCCGGATTGCTGCGCCGCACGATGGAGTACACGCTAGCCTTCGACATCCCCTATTTTTCGCATAGCGAGGACCTGGGCTTGAGCGCCAAGGGAGTGATGAACGAGGGAAGCGTCTCGACGGTGCTCGGCCTGCCGGGAATCCCGAACGCGGCGGAGGACGCGGCGGTTGCCAGGGACTGCGTGATCGCGGAACTGACGGGCGGCCATCTGCATATCTTGCATGTATCGACGCGCGGCGCGGTCGAGGCCATACGCGCAGCCAAGGCTAGGGGCGTTCGCGTCACCGCCGAGGTGACGCCCCATCACCTGTCGTTGACGGATGAAGCGGTTCGCGGGTATCGGACCGAGGCCAAGATGAACCCGCCTCTCAGGGCCGCGTCCGACGTAGAAGCCGTTCGTGACGCGCTTGTCGAGGGTGTGATAGACTGTATAGCGACGGATCACGCACCGCACCACTACGAGGACAAGGACCGGGAGTTCGACGACGCGCCGTTCGGCATCGTCGGGCTGGAGACGGCGATTGGTGTTTGCATTCGCGAAATGGTGGTCACGGGACTGCTCGACTTGAGGGAGCTGATCGAGCGACTCTCGTTCCGACCGGCTCAGATCGCGGGGCTGCCCGCCGGCACGCTGGCGGAAGGTTCGCCCGCCGATCTCGTCGTGTTCGATCCCGAGGAGAGGTGGATTTGTCGACCGGACGAGTTCCTCAGCCTGAGCCACAACACGCCGTTCGCTGGGCAGGAACTCGTGGGTAGGGTTGTAATGACCTGGGTGGGTGGCCGGCCGGTCTATGACCGATCGGGTGAACGGTGAGCCACGCCGGCGAGTGTTGAGGTGAGCTAAGATGGATGAAGATGTATCGCGCGAAGTAGACCAGCTTCTCAAGGACCGCGAGAAGTTCGAGTCGTGGCTCGAGCGCCTCGAGCAGCAGCGATCGGAGACGTCCGAGCAAGCGTACGAGCGAGTTCACCGCGACTACCAGCAGCGCCTCGAGGAGGTTATCGGGCGGCTTCAGTCGCACGGCGAATCGATCAAGGGCAAGCTCGGTGAATTGCAGCATCAGGTCTCCGAACTGGACGCTGAACGAGCGGGCAAGGCGGAGGAGCTGGATGAGGCTCGGCTCCGTCATATGGTTGGCGAGTACGGCGACGACACCGACTGGCGCGACCTCGAGGGCCAGTTGCTGACGTCGCTTCAGGAAACGGAAGGCCGGATAGGTAGCGTTCGCGGCGAAATCGAGCGGCTGGAGGAGATCATCGCGCTCGTCGAGCGAACCGAGGAGAAGCCAGCCGTCGAGCCGGAACCGGCGGAGCCGCCGTCGCCTCCGGAGCCGCAACCGGTTCCGGAAATTCCACCGGTCCCGGAGCCGGTCGTCGAGGCGGAATCGGGCCCGGTGACGTCCACGCTGCCGCCCGAAGTGATCGAGGTCGAGGTTGCCGAACCGGTGCGGGTCGATATCCCCCCCGAGCCGACCGCTTTCGAGCCACCGCTGGAGCAGGTGGTACCTGAGCCGGTTGTGGAGCCTCCGGCCGAGCCGGTCATTGAACCTCCGCCCGAGCCCATCGTGGATACTCTGCCGGAGCCGGTTGCTGAACCGGAACCGTTCGCGGAACCGCCGGCGGATGTCGAGCCACCGCCCCCAGTAGTCGAGCCACCGCCCCCGGTAGTCGAGCCACCACCTCCGGTGGTCGAGCCACCACCTCCGGTGGTCGAGCCACCACCTCCCGTGGTCGAGCCACCACCTCCGGTGGTCGAGCCAGCGCCTCCCGTGGTCGAGCCACCGCCTCCGCAGCCGGAGCCGATCTTCGAAGCGCCGGCCGAACCCGAGGTGGCCGGCGTCGACGCGGTGGCCTCAACGGATGAGGGCTACCTGTCCCTAGGCGAACTGGTGTTGGAGGACAAGGACCTCGGTGACATCCTCTCGGAGCCGCCGCCGGTGGAAGCTGTACCGGAAGAGCCTGCAGAGCCTGCGCCGGCTCCCCAGCCCGAGGCTGAGGGCGGAGAGGCGGCCGTCGGGGATGAGCTCGCGTTCCTGGAATCGCTATCGCTGGGCAGTGACGACGAATCGGAAGGTTTCTCGCTGTTCGAGCAACGTGGAAGCGGCACGCCCCAGACGATCATCTGTCCGCATTGCTCGGCGGCGAACGATCCGGCGGAGTGGTACTGCACCGAGTGTGGAGAGGAGTTGCCGGCGGAGTAGACGCTGGGCCGTTATCGAAGAGACAAAACAGCGGAAGCGAGCATCACACACGATGCCGCTTCCGCTTTGCTGTCTAGTTTGTCAGACGCTTCCGCCGACCTTCCGTACGTGGCTGGCCAGCCGGCTCTTGGAACGGCTCGCCTGGTTCTGGTGGATCAGACCTCGTCCGGCGGCCCGGTCGATCAGCTTGGACGCCTCATGAAAGGCCACGGACGCCTCTTGTGGCTCCGACGCCGTACGGACCCGCTTGATCGCGGTCTTCAGCCGGCTCCGCTCCCCCTTGTTGCGGACGCGTCGCCGCTCGTTCTGACGCAAGCGTTTCGAGGCAGACTTCGTGTTCGGCACGTACTCTCCAGGTTATTTTAGACCCGTTGCTAAACCAAAGAAGGCCGACTGCCGCTCGGCCTTCAGTCCCCGCGCAATAACCATGCTGTATTTCGGGGAGAAAAACCGGCTAAGGATAGTCCGGGCCGCAGAAGGTGTCAAGCCGCGAAACCCTGCTTTGACAGGGCATTTCGGCGCCTTTAACTTCATCACACAGTGATACCGGAGAGAAGAAGACGCGTGCCGGCGCTGCCGAGTGGGTAGCCCAGGCGCCGTCGCGGTTTGGGCCATGAGTCGAGGGTTGAGGGGATGAGGCTGCCGACGCCGACGAGCGCCCAGGTGGTGCGGAGCGACGACCGATTCGTCGTCGACCTCGAGCGGTTCCAGGGCCCGCTGGACTTGCTGCTCCATCTAATCCGCTCACAGGACATCGATATCTTTGACATCCCGATAGCGGATATCACGGCTCAGTTCGTCGCCGCGATCGAGGGCGTCGAGGGTCGCCTTTCACTGGAACGGGCCGGCGAGTTTCTCGAGATGGCCGCGACCCTGGTCCGCATCAAGGCGCAGATGCTGCTGCCGCGGCATGAGGACTTGCTAGAGGATGAGGATCCCCGGTCCGAGCTAGTCAGGCGGCTTCTCGAGTACGAGCTGTTCCGCGAGATCGCCGTCGCGTTGTCGAGCGCGGAAGCCGAACGGGCGCTCCACCGGGGCAAGGGCTACATCGAGCCGCGACCGCCGCCGGACGTTGCGGAGATGCCGCTCGAGCTCACGCTCGAGCAGTTGCTAGAGATAGCCGTGTCGCTGCCCGCGCCGCCGGAGAGGCGGCCGCACCGTGCACCGGTCCGGCCCGTTACGGTGGATGAAAAGATCGAGTTGTGGGTCGAGTCACTAAAGCGCAAGGCGCGTGTGCCGTTCGATTGGTTCGTGCAGCGCTGGAAGACACGCATGCACGCGGTGATGTCATTCCTGGCCTGCCTCGAGCTGGCGAAGCGCGGCAGAGCCCGTCTGCGTCAGGAGCGGCCGTTCGGAACCTTATGGGTCTATCGCGGTGAAGACGACAAGGATAGTTGAGGCCGTCCTATTCGCGAGCGAGTCGCCGCTTACTTCGGCGGACATAGCCAAAGCGAGCGGCGAACTCTCGGCCAAGGATGTGGAAGCGGCGATCGACGAGCTGCGCCACGAATATGAACGCGATGAGCGGTCGTTCCAGATCTACCCGCTCGCCGACGGATTCCAGATCCTCACAAGACCGGAATACGGACCCTACCTCGAGCAGTTCGATTCCGTGAGCCGCACGAGTCGTCTCTCGCGGGCGGCCCTCGAGACTCTGGCGATAATCGCGTACCGGCAGCCGGTGAGCCGTCTCGAGGTGGAAGAGCTCCGCGGTGTGAACGTTGCCGGTGTGCTGCGTAGCCTGCAGGAGCGCGGGCTCATAGAAGTGGTCGATCGAGCAGAGGGACTCGGCCGTCCCCTGCTGTATGGGACAACGCGCAAGTTCCTGGACCATTTCGGGATTCGCTCGCTGGAAGATCTGCCTCGACCCGACGAACTGCAGATAACGCTGCGCGCACAGGAGTGACAACCCGTCGTGGCTCGGGAGAGCGTCCGGCTGCAGAAATACCTCTCCCGCGCGGGAGTGGCGTCGCGTCGTGCGGGTGAGCGGTTGATCGCCGACGGCAGGGTCAGCGTGGACGGCGTCGTCGTCACAGAACTTGGGACCCGCGTCGATCCCGACCAGCAGGTCGTGCGCGTGGACGGCGTTCGCGTCCAGGAAACGCCGATGCGTTGGCTGGCCGTGAATAAGCCGCTCGGATATCTGACAGCGCGCAAAGACGAAAGCGGGCGGCCGACGGTCTATGCGTTGCTGCCGAGAGGTTCGGACGAACTGTTTCACGTGGGGCGTCTGGACCTGCTGACCGAGGGCCTGCTGGTGTTCACCAACGACGGTGAAACAGCTCACCGGTTGCTGCATCCGAGCTACGAGATTCCTCGACGTTATCGCGTCGAGGTGGAAGGCGCGGTAGACGAAGCGACGTTGCGCCGATTGGAACGCGGCGTCGAGCTAGAAGACGGGGTGGCCCGGGCCGAAGATGTGGAGATCGCGCTGCCGCGGTCTCGCCGCTCGGGCCCAAGAAAGAATACGCAGATTGTGCTGACCTTGCGGGAGGGCAGGAAGCGGGAGGTTCGCCGGCTGATGGAAGCTCTTGCCCTCCCTGTGAAACGACTCGTGCGCGTTTCCTTTGGCCCCATCGAGCTGGGCGATCTCGCGCCCGGCAAGTCGAGGGAACTGACCGCGGATGAGATAGCAGCGCTGAAGGCCGCGGTCGTACAGAGGGTATCCAATGGAGATACGTAACACGCGTGTTCTGATACTCGGGGGATCCGGCCTCGTGGGGATGGCGATTGCGCGCAAGATGATGCGTCATCAACCCGCGCGGCTCACCATAACGGCGCTCACCAAGGAGGAGACGGACGAGGGGTACGCGGAGCTGCAGAAGCTCGCGCAGGGCAAGACCGAGATCGCGCGCAACTGGGGCGATCTGATGGTCGCCACCGAGTTCAAAGACGAGCCGAGACGTGAGTTGGTGGAGGACACGGAAAAGAGGAACCGCCTGCTCGACGACATCTACGGGCCCTACGATCGCGAGAGGCTCGAGCGTTCTTATCTCTATCAGCTCCTGTCGCAGGAGAAGCCGGACATAGTCGTGGACTGCGTCAACACGGCAACGGCGATCGCCTACCAGGACGTCTTCAGCAGCGTGGAGGAAGTGCGGAACGGGCTGGCAAACGGTGGGGACGATTGCAGAGACATCGTCGAGCGCCACCTGACCATACTTTATATGCCGCAGCTGATCCGTCACGTGCACATACTGCTGGATGCGCTGAAGAAGGCCGGCACGCAGTTCTACCTCAAGGTAGGCACGTCGGGCACGGGCGGTATGGGCCTGAACATCCCGTTCACCCATTCCGAGCAGCGTCCTTCCAGCATGCTGCTGGCGAAATCCAGCGTTGCGGGTGCCCACTCGTTGCTGCTGTTCCTCACTGCCCGCACCCCCGGCGCGCCGGCGGTCAAAGAGATCAAGCCGACGGCGGCCATTGCCTGGAAGAGTATTGGAGCCGGTCCCCTCAGTTGGCGCGGCAGGCCGCTGGACCGTTATGACGCCACGCGGTCCGTGCCTTTCGACGAAGCGCTGGACGGCTCGAAGACGGCTTGGGCGCGGGTCGACGGCCAGCTCGACTCCGTCTACATCGACATGGGCGAGAACGGACTGTTCAGTCGCGACGAGTTCGAGGCGATCTCGGCGTTGGGACTGATGGAGTTGGTGACGACCGAGGAGATCGCGACGATCGTGATCCGCGAGATCCGGGGTAAACCGACCGGCCTCGATATCGTGGGCGCATTGGACAGCGCGGCCATGGGACCCACATACCGGGGCGGTGTGCTGCGCGAGCTCGCTTTGCGCAGGATGGAGGAACTCGAGGCAGAGAAAGGGCAGCGGAGCGTAGCCTTCGAGATGCTGGGGCCGCCGCGACTGAGCAAGCTGCTGTTCGAAGCGTACATTCTGGAGCGCCTCTACGAGACCTTGCAGCGGGCGTCCCAGCTGGACCCGACACAAACAGCGAGGGAGTCGGAAGAGCTGCTGAAGGAGGACGATGATCTGCGGACGACGATTCTCTCGATCGGGCTGCCGATCATCAGCGCCGACGGTGCTTCGGTTCTCAGAGGTCCGGAGGTGAAGGCGAAGC
Organism: Gemmatimonadota bacterium; assembly: GCA_039588015.1. Lineage (GTDB taxonomy): Bacteria > Gemmatimonadota > Gemmatimonadetes > Palauibacterales > KS3-K002 > JASFMO01. The sequence continues at coordinate 20,381 of JBDHAS010000006.1, forward strand.
CGGAAAAGGGTACACAGGCTGACGACCGGCTGATAGCGCGGGGGTGGGTGGACCTCAGGCCCTCGAATTGGCAGCTTTGGCGTGATAGAGTCCATCGCTTCATCGAGGAGGTCACGGAGGCGCCCGGTCCGGACGAAGGCTCCATCGCGGATGTGGACCAGGCGAGCAGAGGCAACACGATCCGGCCCGGCGCGACCGTTGCCTGGATCTTCAAGCGTGAGGATGGCGGTGAGCGCGTGAAGCGCTGATGCGCCGACGCGCCTCACGTTGTCACGACGAACGCTAACGGCGGCGATTTCGAATGACTGATCAGGTCAGAGTGGAAGAAACAGAGAAGGCGTACGGGCTGACAGCGGAGCCCGTCGTGAGCACGGCGGGTCTCGAGTTGGCCGAGGCGATTCTGGGCGAAGTGCGCAAGCGAATCGTCGGTCAGGAGTACATGGTCGAGCGGATCATGATCGGGCTGCTGACGGGCGGTCACGTTCTGCTCGAGGGAGTCCCGGGCCTGGCGAAGACCCTGACGATCCGCACTATCGCGGAGACGATCCATACCAGCTATCAGCGCATCCAGTTCACGCCGGACCTTCTTCCCGCCGACCTGATCGGCACGATGATCTACAACCAGAAGACTAGTGAGTTCGAGCCCAGGAAAGGTCCGCTGTTCGCGAACATCATCCTGGCCGATGAGGTGAACCGCGCGCCGGCCAAGGTGCAATCGGCATTGCTCGAGGCGATGCAGGAGAAACAGGTCACGTTCGGCGGCGAGACGTTCCAGTTGGATGAGCCGTTCCTGGTCCTCGCCACGCAGAACCCGATAGAGCAGGAGGGTACCTATCCGCTTCCGGAAGCTCAGGTCGATCGCTTCATGCTGAAAGTGAAGATCGACTATCCTTCCCGGACCGAAGAGAAAGAGATCATGTTCCGGATGGCTGGGGGTGACTCCATTTCGGTAGAGGCTGTAACGCGTCCGGAGTCAATCCTCGATGCCCGAAGCGAAATCGTCCGGCTCTACATGGACGACAAGATCGCGGACTATGTCGTCGACCTTGTCCAGGCCACGCGAGAGCCGGCGGAGTACGGAGTTCCGGAGCTGGTGCCGCTAATCGAGTACGGCGCATCGCCGCGCGCCACCATATACTTGGCGCAGACGAGCCGCGCACACGCATACCTGCGGGGCCGAGGTTACGTCATTCCAGATGATGTGAAGGCGGTAGCTCCCGACATTCTGCGTCATCGGATCATCACGACGTACGAAGCGGAGGCCGAGGAAGTCACGTCGGACGAGATCGTGCGGCGGGTGCTAGAAGCGGTTGAAGTTCCGTAGGGTCTGGTATAGGGCACCTGCTAGCGCCAGCGGGTTTTGAACTATGAATATCGAATATCGATCAAGGAATAACGAAGTGCATTCCGCCCTTTGGACATTAAGCACTCGGTGTCCGATATTCGGTATTCGAAACCCGCGTACCTAGCCCGTGTAATATGCCTGCCGCTCAGTCCCAGTCCGTTCCGCGCGAGGTCCTGCGTCAGGTGAAGTTGATCGAGCTGCGCACGCGTGGCTTGGTTAACACGCTTTTCAGCGGCGAATACCAATCCGTGTTCAAGGGGCATGGCCAGGAGTTCGCCGAAGTGCGCGAGTACGCGCCCGGCGACGAGTACCGGACTATCGACTGGAACGTGTCGGCCCGCATGGGGCACCCGTACGTCAAGACGTTCACCGAGGAACGGGAACTGACCGTCTTGTTCGCCGTCGACCTCTCCGGATCGGAACAGTTCGGGACACGAGGACGCTTCAAGGCGGAAGTGGCGGCGGAAATCGCGGCGGTCATCGCGATGGCCGCCATCAAGAACAACGACAGGGTCGGTCTGCTGACGTTCACCGATCGGATAGAGGAATTCGTGCCGCCCAAAAAGGGCCGCCGGCACGCGCTGCGGTTGATCCGCGACTTGCTCGCCTTTCGGCCCTCGGGGCGCGGAACAGACATATCGACGGCGCTGGACTATGTTGGCCGGATTCTACGCCAGCGCGCCATCATCTTTCTGGTCTCCGATTTTCTCGACACGGGCTTCGAGCAGTCGCTCAAGCTCGTCAGTCGCCGGCACGACCTCGTCGCGATCACGGTTTCGGATCCGCGCGAGCGCGTGCTTCCCGACGTCGGATACTTGGAGCTGATCGACGCCGAGAGCGATCGTCGTGTTGTACTGGACTCGGGGAGCCGCTACGTGAGGGAGCAGTTCGAACACCTGGCCGGCGAGGACGATCTGCGGTTGCGGCAGTTGTTCCGGAGGCTGTCCGTCGACCAGATCGATATCCAAACGGATCGCTCGTACGTGCCGCCGCTGATCGAGTTCTTTCGAGCTAGGGAGCGCAAGCTGGCTCGATGATGTGGTTGCTCGTCGCCGTTCTGGCGCTGGGCGCGCCTCAACAGACCGGCTCGGCCGGTGGCGTTGATGTTCGCGCGACGCTGGAGCGCGATACGACGCGTGTCGGCGAGCCGTTGGTTCTGACAGTGACTCTCCTGGGCGTGCCGGACAACGCCGATGTCGTGTTCCCGATCCTACCCGACAGCGGTCATCTGGTCGCTCTGGGTCTCCCGCAAGCCGTCGCGAGCGAGAATCCCCGCATGCGCACGGCTCGCTACGAGCTGGTCGCGTGGAAAGACGGTGTCGTGGAGCTTCCGGGCAGCAACGTCCTCGTGACGATGGACGGCACGGAGCTGGCGGTCCCGCTGCCCAATCTCACGGTATACGTCGCGTCGGTCCTACCGGGCGATGCGGATCCAGATACGCTGGCCTGGAGGCCTGCCGCAGATGTCGTCGGCGCGAATTGGAGCCTGCAAGAGAAACTCGCCGCTGCGGGGCTTGTGGTCGCGTTGCTACTGGCGGCAATCGTCTACGTCAGGCGGCTCGGGCGCTTGACGCCGGTACCTGTCCCCGCGCAGCAGCCGGCGCGAGAGAAGGCGCTTATTGCGCTCGACGTCCTCGAGCGCTGTGGCCTCGTGGAAGCCGGAGAGATGAAGGGCTTCTTTTCGGCGCTCGCGCAAATCCTGCGGGAGTTTCTCGCCGATACCGAGAAGGTCTGGGGGCTCGATCTGACGACCTTTCAGCTCGTTACGGCCGTCAGCAGCGATGGAATCGAGGAAGCCGACCTCCACACACTCGAGCTGCTGCTGACCGAGGCGGATCTGGTGAAATTCGCCCGCTTTCGCCCCTCCACCGCCGACGCGGCCGCGGCGCTGAACGCGACGCGCGACTGGATCGACGGTTTCGAGAGAATACTGCCGGAGCCGGAAGCCGAGTTGGAGGAGATCGAGAGCACGGCCGACGCGGAGGATGAGGCGGACGCCGCGTTCGAGGAACTCGAGCGGATATTCGCCGAAGCTGCCGAGGACGACGAGGGTACCGAGGACAACAATGGTGTAGAGGAGGTCAAAGGCTGATGTTCTTCGAGTCGCCTTGGGCCTTCGCTCTGCTGATCGTATTTCCGCTCTGGTGGCTATGGCGTAAGGAGCGCGGCGGATTCCGCTATTCGCGCGGTGAGGTGGCTCAGCGCGCCGGTCGCACCATGAGCCGGCTGCTGTCAGGCCTGCCCTACGCGTTGCGGGGACTGGCGATTCTGGCGCTCATCGTCGCGCTGGCTCGGCCCCAAACCGGGGTAACCACAGAGGAGATCGAGGCCGAGGGAATCGCCATCGCGCTCGTCGTCGACATCTCCAGCTCGATGTTGGCTCTGGACATGCAGCCGCTCGACCGCCTGGAGGTCGCGAAGGGCACCGTTCTGGAGTTCGTGAAGAACCGAAAGTATGACCGAATCGCTCTTATCGCGTTTGCGGGCGAGGCGCTGACGCAGGTTCCGGTGACCATCGACTACACGATTCTCGAGCGCGCCATCCAGAATCTGCGGGTCGACCTGCTGGAGGATGGGACGGCGATAGGGACGGCCCTGGCGACGGCGACCAACCGGCTACGCCGCACGCCCGGCAGTTCGAAGGTCGTGATTCTGTTGACCGACGGGGAGAACAATCGCGGCGAGGTCGACCCGGTCACCGCCGCTCGGGCTGCGGCGGCGTACGGGATCCGAACCTACACGGTGGGAGTCGGAAGCGAGGGGGTCGCGCCCGTGCCGATCGGTCCGGGGCCTTTGGGCACGGAGTACGCGAACATGCGCGTGCGGCTGGATGAGGACCTGCTGCGGCGGATAGCAGCGATCACCGGCGGTCAGTACTTCAGGGCGACCAACGCGCGTGCCCTGGAGGAGATCTACCGACAGATCGACGAGTTGGAGAAGACGCCGGTGAACATCCATAGATACGTGGACTTCGCCGAGCATTTTCGCCCGTTCGTGCTGTTGGCCGGCCTGTTCTTGTTGGCGGAATGGGCCCTGAGGGCAAGGCGTTATCCGCTCTATGTGTGATGCGGCGAAGCGAGTAGCGAGTGACTAGACGGTGAGACTCGAGTATCCATTCTGGCTCTGGGGTGCCTTGCTGGCGGCTGCGGCGGGCGGGGTGCTGGTCTACGTGTGGCACCGTCGCCGTAGGATGGCCCAGGACGCGCTCGGGAGCTCCGGAATGCTCGAGCGTCTGACTCGCATCGATCTTACCGGCTCGCCACACCGCCGCGGCGTATTGGTGACGGCCGCGCTCGGGCTCATGGGCTTCGCGATGGCGGGTCCACAGTGGGGCGCTCAGGAGGTGGAGGAACAGGCGCGAGCCCTCAGCGTCGTGCTGGCGCTCGATATCTCCGAGTCGATGTGGGCCGAGGACCTGCGCCCCAATCGGCTCGAGCGGCAGCGCCTCGAGAGCAGGCGCCTGGTGAACGAGTTGGCTGGACATCGAATCGGGCTCGTAGCGTTCGCCGGAATGGCCTATCACATGTCTCCGTTGACCGTCGATCACGGCGCACTTCATCTGTACCTCGATGCCCTCGATCCGACGATGGCCGGGACACCGGGGTCGTCGCTGGCGGCGGCGATCCACACATCACTCGAGCTACTGCGCGATGATGAAACCGACGGCGGTGACAAGGCGATCGTGATTCTGAGCGACGGCGAGTCGCATGATCCTGAAGACATGGTTCTCGATGCGGCCCGTGCTGCAGAGGCTGCAGGCGTCAAGCTCTATGGTATCGGCGTCGCCAGAGAGCGCGGCGAACCGATTCCATTGCACGATCGCGTGGGTGAACGGATCGGCGGATACAAACGCGACAGCGAAGATGAGGTGGTGTTGAGCCGTCTGATGAAGGAGCCGCTCGCGAGCGCCGCCCGGGACGCGGGAGGATTCTGGACGCGGGCCGACGAGGGCGGCGTGAGCCGCGTGCTCGCCGCGCTAGCGGAGCTGGAACTCAGTCGCGGCGAAGTCATGCGCGACGTGCGCTGGACGCCGAGGTTCCAGTGGTTCGTCGCGGTGGCGCTGCTTCTCTTGGTAATGGACTGGGCCTGGGCGTGGAGGCGCCAACGATGAGAGCAGTCGTTGCCGTTCTGGTCCTGTGTATCGCCGTCGGTTTCCGGCCTGGTAGCCAGGAACCCGGCGGCAACCGTGCGTATCGGAGTGGCGACTACGCCAGGGCCGTCGAGCGGTATCGGGAAGCCATGGCACGGGGTCGAGCCACGCCTCAGATGTTGTACAATCTCGGCACGGCTCTCTTGCGCATGGGCGAGGCGGAGCTCGCCCGTGCGAGGTTGACCGAATCGCTCGAGGCCCAGTTGCCGGAGTTGCGAGCTCGCGCTTTCTACAACTTGGGCAACGCCCACGCCACGCTTGTTGGCCCTGAGGCTGCGGATGCTGAGGATCTTCGTGCGGCAATCGATGCCTACCGGCGGTCTCTGCTTCTGGATTCCACGCGGGATGACGCCAGGTGGAATCTCGAGTTGGCGTTGAGACGACTCGAGCGGCTGGAATCGAGCCAGCAATCGATGACTCAACCCGACCAGGACCCCGCGGGGTCGCCGGAAGGCGAGCGCGGCGGCGAGCGGGAAGGCGCACGCGGCGAGGAATCACAGAGCACCAGACCGGGCTCGGGAGCGACAACCCTCGATGAGAGGGCCGATCTGGGCTCGGCAGATTCGCCGCTTCCCAAGGAATTGGCGGAGCAGATCCTGAGAGCGGTGGAGGAGCGAGAGCGGGGGCTGCAGCGTGAGAAGTTGAGACGGGAACGTCGACGAGTCCGGGGGCCGGATTGGTGATCGGCAGACTGCTCCCGCTGCTCGTCGCGGCTGCGCTGGCGCAACAGGCCGAAGAGGTCGAGGTCGACGCGTCTCTGAATCGTCAGACGGCGCACGTCGGGGAGACGGTCCTGTTGACCATCACTCTGCGCGCCCCCGGCTTGCAGAGCCCGGAGATCGAAGATCCGCGGCTCGAGGGTCTCGAGATCCTTTCCGTGTCCGACCGCTCCACTTTCCGGTATTCACCCTCGCTCGGTTCGGTCCGCGAGCTAACGCGTGAGTACACGCTTCGGGTCCTGCGGCCCGGCGAGTACATGATCGCGCCGATCGGCGTCGTCATCGAGGGCGTCGAGTACGAGACGGAAGCCGTTCGGCTGCTGGTCGAGTCTGGGATAGCGGTGGACATACCGGGCGGGCTCGCGCCCAGGCCCGAGGAGGAAGTGGCGGTACGGTTGTGGGTGGAGCCCGAGGTCGCCTATGTCGGCCAACAGGTGACCATGACCGTTGGTGCCTTCTTCGACCCGCTGGTGCGTGGGCGCCTGCAGCGGCAGCCGGAGTATCGGCCGCCCGAGATTCAGGGGTTTTGGACCGCGGACCTGCCGGGGTCGCGGCAGCCGGAACGGCGCGTCGTCGGCAACCGCGAGTACTTCGTGCAGACGTACAAGCGCGCGCTTTTCCCGCTGAGCCCGGGTGAGCATCGCATACCGTCTGCCTCGGTGATCTACGAAGTCCGACGCGGGCTGATCTACGCTCCGGAGACGTTCCAGGTCGAGAGCGCCCCGCAAACGGTGATTGTCCTGCCGCTCCCGCAGGAAAATGCACCCGCCGACTTCGCCGGGGCGGTGGGCCGGTACGAGACGGAAGTCTGGTTCGATCGGTCGGACCTGCGCGCCGGCGAGGCGGTGAACCTGGTGCTCGAGGTGAGCGGCTCCGGTAACCTGAGCTCTTTGGGTCGGCCGGCGCTTCCCGAGATCCCGGGCATCCGCGTGTACGAGGGCGGCGAGGACGCCGAGGTACAGCTACGCGGCGCCGAGTTTGCCGGACACAAGAGGTTCTCCTGGGTCCTCGTACCCGAGCGTTCTGGCGAGTACGTCGTACCGGGCATCCGCTTGCCGCACTTCGACCCACTCCAGGCGGCCTACGTTGTGGCCCGCACCGACCCTATGACCTTATTGGTCGAGTCCGGCGGTCCCGCTTCGGTCGGGGTCGGCGCAACGGGTGCTGCGGCGATCCGTTTCGTTAAGCCGCGCGCCGGACGGCAGCCGCTCGGCTTGCTGGGGAGGCAAGAATATTGGGCGATTCAGGCCATACCGCTGCTGTTGCTGCTGGGAACCGTTGCGTTCGGCCGTTACCGGCATCGCGCGCCGGCAATCGGACGCAGGAAGCCCCAGCGACGCCAGCACGCGCTCAGAGCCCTGCGGCCGCTGGCGGAGTCCGGTGACGTGGCGTTCTTCGGCCAGCTCCGCATCACGGCGTTGAACTGGCTCGAAGAAAGACTGCACCGAGAAGGCCTGTCGGCTCAGGGCGTCGTGCACGTGCAGAACGCCCTCGAAGATGCCGGAGTACCACCGCAGGTGGCTCTCGAGGTAATCGAACTGCTGGAACGTTGCGGCCGGCTACGCTATTCGCCCGAGCCCCCTGGTGTGGCGGCAGCCAAGGAAATGTTGGCTGAGGCGGACAGGTTGTTTGCCCTGGTCGACAAGGAGGCGATATCGGAGAAGACGCTGCGGGCCGCGTCGGCCGCCGGGCGCGCGCTGGCCGTAGTCGGGATCGGGCTTCTGGGCCTATGGCCGCAGGCCTCGGCTGCCGAGGGTTTCCAGGCGAGTCGCGAAGACCAGCTGTTCCAAGAAGGTGTCGCATCTTATGGGCGGGGCGAATACGAGCGGGCCGCCGAGTTCTTCGAGGCGGCACGCGTGGAGAGGCCCGAGGATCCAAACCTGCTCTACAACCTCGGCAACGCCTACTACGAGACCGACGCACGGGGCAAAGCCGTCGCGTTCTGGATCAGATCGTTGCGGCTCAGGCCGAGGGACGGCGATGCCCGATTCAACCTGCGGTTGGCCATGGGCGACGACCCCGTGATTGGAAGCGCCGTGCCGCCGCTACCGCTATCAGCCGACGAGATGGCGCTCCTATTCATGCTGCTCTGGTTCGGCGGCTGCGCCGCGTTGATCGTTCGCTTACGGCGCCGAAGGGCCTACCTGGCTTTCACCGGCGGCGCCGCTCTTGTCCTGGCCCTGCTTTGCGCGGCTCTGATGTTGTATCCGACATCGCAGTACGCGATCGTCGCGGTGCCCGAGGCCGAGTTGCGCGCGGGTCCGGTGTTACGCAGCGAAGCGATCGCCAACCCGGCGCAGGGCACTGGCTACCGGGTGCAGGAACGACGCGGCCGCTGGATTCGAGTCTCGCGCGGAAGGGAGAGCGAAGGCTGGATCGAGGAGTCGCAGATCGAGTTGATCAGGTAGCCGGCCGGGTCAACCTCAATCGTGGTCTCCTACCAGCGGAACGAACCGGCAGCGCGTGATGAACCGGTGATGGTAAGAGTTGCCGTCCCTGCGTATCTGGTAGAGGTCTTGATCCGGCGGGCCACCCACCGGCACGACAAGGCACGCACCGTCGCCTAGTTGGTCCAGCAGCTGCTGTGGGACCGTCGCCGCGGCGGCTGTCACCAGAATAGCGTCGAACGGAGCCTCGTCCGGCCATCCCCGCGAGCCGTCCCCGATTCTGAACTCGACGTTCGCATAATCGAGCGCGCCGAGCACGGCCTGTGCGTCGATCGAGAGTTCCGGCAACCTCTCGATAGTGAAAACCGTGGAAGCGATCTCGGCAAGCACCGCGGTCTGATACCCGCTGCCGGTGCCTATCTCCAGGACACGGCTCGTCGGTGTCGCTTCCAAGGCCTCGGTCATAGCAGCGACCATGTATGGCTGAGAGATGGACTGCCCCAGGGAGAGCGGCAGAGCGGAGTCCTCGTAGGCTAGGTATTGATGATCGACGGGAACGAAACGGTGCCTCTCTACGCGCTCCATCGCGTCCAGCACCAGGCTGTCGGTGACCCCCCGGCGCCGGATTTGCCTCTCGACCATTTGGCGCCGCGCTGCGGCATAGGCGCTCTCGCTCAATGGCTACCGTCTCCTGTCGGGTCGGGCCGCGTCACGTCATTCTGTCCCGTGTACGTCGGTTTGGCAAGCGCGCTTGACCGGCGGTCGGCCGGGTCCGTACGTTCGCCTGAAGATGAACACGCCAGCTTCCGAGAGCGTACGACTCACGCAATACAGCCACGGCGCCGGTTGAGCGTGTAAGCTGGGTCCGGCGGACCTGGCCACCGCGCTCAGCGCCTTGGGGAGCAGCGTCGGCAAGGACGTGATCGTCGGTCTCGACATCCCCGACGACGCCGCCGTCTACGCGCTCGATGAGGAACGTGCGCTCGTCACGACCGTGGATTTCTTCACGCCTATCGTGGATGATCCCTACACGTTCGGCGCGATCACAGCCGCTAACGCCATCAGCGACATATACGCGATGGGGGGAAGGCCGCTGTTCGCGCTGAATATTGTCGCCTTCCCCATAAACAAGCTGGACCGCTCGATCCTGCTGGAAATCCTGCGCGGAGGCAGGGACAAAGCCGAGGAAGCCGGCGTAGCGGTCATCGGCGGACACTCGATCGATGACACCGAACCCAAGTACGGAATGGCGGTCGTCGGCACTGTGTCCGCCCGCCGCATCTACCGAAAGGGCGACGGTCGTGCCGGCGATCGACTCGTGCTCACCAAAGCGATCGGGACTGGAATCATCTCGACCGCCCTCAAGCGAGGCGAAGCGCCCCAAGAGAGCCTTAACGCTGCTGTGGAATCGATGCTGAGTCTCAACGACCGAGCGCTGGCTCTGGCGAGGTCGGCGAACGTCGGAGCGATGACCGACGTAACCGGCTATGGACTGATCGGTCATCTTGCCGACCTGGCGAAGGCGAGCGGGCTCTCGGCAGAGGTGGCATCCGACGTTGTTCCGCAGCTACCGAACGCTCTGAAGCTGGCGGAGCAGGGTTACGTTCCCGGCGGCACGAATCGGAACCTCGAGTTCGTCGAGCCGGACACCGAGTGGGCGGAGGTGATCTCGCGAGCGGGAAGGCTGCTACTTTGCGACGCGCAGACGTCGGGAGGGCTTCTTATCTCCGTTGCACCCGACGATTGCGCTGACTTGATCGAAGCGTTGCGCGCCGAGGGTCACGCCGCAGCGGACATCGGGCGGCTCCTATCCGGTAAGGCCGGAACGGTTCGCGTGCTGTGAGGTCGGTGTCCCGTAGCCGATCAGCGACGCCAGAACTCCGGGTGGAACAGCACTAGCACGGTATAGATCTCCAAACGGCCGAGCAGCATCAGGAGGCTGAGGACCAACTTGCCCGCTGCCGGCATCCAGGAATAGTTGGCCGTCGGCCCGACGTCGGCCAGACCCGGCCCTATATTCCCGATCGCGGCCGCCGAGGCGCCCGCCGCCGTGGTAAGGTCGACCCCCAACAGCGCCAACAGCAGTGCGCCCACGACCCACGCGGCCACGAAGAGCAGCATGAAGGCGAGGATGTTCAACATCACACCTTCGTGTACCGTCTTGCCTCCCACGTGTGTCACCATCACGGCGCGTGGGTGAAGATGCTTGCGCAGCTCGACCACGCCCTGCTTCAGGGCCGCCCAGACGCGCATTGTCTTCATTCCGCCGCCGGTGGAGCCAGCCATCCCTCCGACGAACATCAGCAGGAACAGCACACCTTGTGCTACAGCCGGCCAGGTCACGTAGTCGGCCGTAGCGAATCCGGTGGTCGTGCCGATCGAGACGACCTGGAAGGCCGATGCGCGGAAGGCCGCCTCGAAGGAGTTGAACGTGCCGGCAAACAAGTGCGAGATGAGAACGACGGCCAGGGCCGCGGTTAGCAAGAGCGTGTAAAACCGCCACTCTTCATCCGCCAACAGCGACCGCGGTCTGCCGCGAAGGGCCCGGTAGTGAAGCGAGAAGTTCACGCCCGCCAGATACATGAAAACGACTGTCACGTACTGTATGTACGGCGAGTCGAAGGCCCCAACGGAAGCCGTTCGCGGCGAAAATCCGCCCGTCGGCATGGTGCCGAACGCATGGGTGGCCGCGTCGTACAAGCTCATCCCGCCCAGCAAGTAGAAGATCACTTGGGCGGCGGTGAGGCCCACGTAGACCCGCCAGAGGATGGTTGCCGTCTGCCTGATGCGTGGTTGCAGCCGTTCGGGCGTCGGACCCGGTACTTCGGCTCGGAACAACTGCATGCCGCCGACGCCCAGGAATGGCAGAACGGCGACCACGAGCACGATGATGCCCATTCCCCCCAGCCACTGGCTGAGATCGCGCCAGAACAGGATGCCGCGAGGCAGCGACTCGGGATCTGGGAAGATGGACGCGCCTGTCGTCGTGAAGCCGGAGATCGACTCGAAGAAAGCATCGAGCGGTGAGGCGATCCCTGCAAACCAGTAGGGGAGCGCGCCGAATACGGCGGCACCCAGCCATGCCGCGCTGACGATCAGGTAGCTCTCTCTTATCGTCAGGTCGGTGGGGCGCGGTGTGAGTCTGTATGCGGTGATGCCCGCGGCGGCCGCGATGATCGCGGAGGCGATCAGCGGGACGACGTCGGGGCCACCGTTCAGGATCGCCACGATGGCGGAGGCTCCCATGGCGGCGCCAACGGCAGCCACGATCAGGCCGACAATATGAAGCAGAGGGCGGGCGCTCAAAGGGAGTCAGGGTTACTGGAAAATCTTCTCCACGTGTTTGACGGCGTCGGGCAGGGCGAGGACCGTGACCTTGTCACCGTGGGCGAGGGCGACCTGGCCCGAGGGGACAATGACCTCGTTGTCTCTCGTCACCGCGCCGACGAGGCTATGCTCCGGGAAATCGATCTCCTCCAGCGTGCGGCCCGCGATCCTCGATCCAGGCTGAACGCTGAACTCGATGACCTCCGCGTCGATGCCGCGCAGCGCGGCGACGCCGACGACGATTCCGCGACGGACGTACCTGAGGATCGAGTTCACCGCCGACAGGCGCGGCGAAACGGCCGCATCGATGCCGACTCGGCTGACCAACGGTATGTAGTCTATCCTGTTGATAAGGGCGACGACCTTCGGGACGCCATGGCTCTTTGCCAGCAGGCTCGCGAGCATGTTCGTATCATCGCTTCCCGTGAAGACAACGAAACCGTCAATCTCTTCGACGCCCTCCATCTCAAGCAACTCCATGTCGGTGGCGTTGCCGTGGAGAATCAGCGACTTTTTGAGTTCTCCGGCAAGCTTGACGCACTTCGTCCGATTGGCCTCGATGATCGTGCAGTCGATGTTGTGGCCCTCGAGGATTTTGGCGAGATATACCGAGGTCCGGCCGCCGCCCGCGATCATCACTCTGCGCAGCCGAAATTCGCCGTAGCCCGCCATCTCCATCACGAGCGGCATTTGCTGCGACTCGCCGATGGTGTAGACCTGGTCGTTCGCCTCGAACCGATCGTCTCCTCGCGGCATGATGGTCTGGCCGTCACGCGAGATGGCGGCGGTCAGGAACCGGCGGTCCTCGACGCTGGCGGCGACATCGGCCAGCGAACGGCCGACGATCGGAGCGTCCGGGTGCACCCGCAATCCCATCAGCTGCACGCGGCCGCCCGCAAAGAACGCGAGCTCGGTCGCCGCTTCAGACTGTAGCAGCTGAAAAGCTTCACGGGCGCACTCGAGTTCCGGGTTGATCATCAGGTCGACGCCGCGCGCGGTCGGTTTGAGTCGCGTGACCTCGTCGAAGTAGTCGGGATTCGAGATGCGGGCGACCTTAACGGGGATATTGTGTTGCGCCGCGGACATGCACGCGACGAGGTTCACCTCGTCGATGTCCGTCACCGCCGCCATCAGGTCGGTTCTCGAGATTCCGGCCTTTTCCAGGACGCCGAGGCTGGCGCCATTGCCGGCGATGGTCATGATGTCTAGCTGGTCCTGTGCCCAGGACGCCCGATCCGGGTCCCGGTCCACCAACACGATATCGTGACCTTCCTCCGATAGATGCTCGGCGAGTTGGAAACCGACAGCACCCGCGCCGACGATCAGTACTTTCATCCAGGCCCTCTGCTTGGAATCAGGACAGGAGACGGTTCAGACGGCGTTGCGCTGAACCCCGTTAACTTCGCCTTGCCATTACGGGTGTCAAGCCGAGAAGGCTTGACGTTGGCTCGGCCTTGCGGATATAGTCGGATATCGGGAAGGGCCCGTAGCTCAGTTGGTTAGAGCAGCCGACTCATAATCGGTAGGTCGCAGGTTCGAGTCCTGCCGGGCCCATCTCTTCTTGAGGAGGGTCCGATGCCGCTGGCGGTGCGTCGATTCATCTACAGCCTGTTCGCTGCCCTGGGTTTCATCATGATGGTGCCCTTCGTGATGACCATGCGGCAGTTCCAGGCCGAACTGCTCGCCGACCCGCTGATGATGGAGACCGCCCTGGGCCCTGCCAACGCCGGTCACATCTCGTCTTTAATGCTGATCTTCCTGCTCGGCATGATCATCGCCACCGGCTTCCTCTATGTCGCTCTAACGACGGGGACGGCCAGGGCGTGGCGCCCGCGAACGAACGGCGAGGTGCGCTGTACACGATGCGGCGCCGAACTGAGGTTCGGTGACGGCCGCTGCTCTGCCTGCGGTCAGCAGCTCGCCTGGTAGGCCTTCCTTCAGAACGCTAGTGATATAGGATTGACAAGGGGAGCGGGCGCGAGCACGTTACCTAGTTTCGCAATTCGGGATTCGGTCTGTGTACGAAGCCCAGATCCAGATTGGGTTGGGGCAACCGGTCGTAGAAGGTCGTTGCCGGTGCCGAGCCCAACGGGGCTGAAGTGATGGGAAGGATTACAGGCACAGGATGTTCTCTGGAATACGTGGAAGACTGTTGGTCATCGCCGGCATATGCTTGTTGTGCATATGGGCAATTGCCTGGCCTCTGCTGCGAGAGGACGGCGGTAGTCCGCTGAACCTCGGGCTCGACCTGCAGGGCGGCACGCACCTGGTACTGCAGGTGGAGGACCCGGAGGGGGCGATGAGCACCGAGGCGCGCGCCGACGCTGCCAGCCGGGCCCGGGAGATCATATCGAACCGGATCGACCAACTTGGCGTGAAGGAGCCGACGATCCAGCGGGTCGGCACGGATCGGCTTATAGTCGAGTTGGCCGGCATTCAGGACGTCGGTCGTGCAAAGGGGATCATCGAACAGACGGCGTTCCTCGAGTTCAAGATCCTGACGAACGGTCAGGCCCTGGTGGATCGACTGCCGCTGTTCGACAGTCTCATCGTTGCCGCCCTGGGGCCGGAAGCGATCCCGCAAGAAGCGCGGGTTGAAGGCCGGCCGGGCTTGGAGGAGTTGTTCCAACAGCGAGACACCGGAGAGACGGAACCGCCGGTCACACCGCAGGAACAGCTGCGTCCCCTCACTCTTCTGCTCCTCGACTCGGGCGAGCCGGGAATATTCCTCGTCGAGGCGCCGCAGGTAGAAACGGTGCAGCGGTATCTGGATCTCCCAGCCGTGAAGACCCGCTTGCCGTCCGAGGTCAGGGTGTTGTGGGGCGACACCCCGCGCAGTGTCGCCGGCAAGACCTACCACTCGCTGTTCGTGGTGGAATCGGAGCCGCTGATCACCGGCGAGTACTTGACCGACGCGCAGGCGATACGCGATCCGCAGACCGGGTCGCCGACCGTGCCCTTCCAGCTCACGCGACAGGGCGGTCGCATATTCGAGCGCGGGACGTCCCGACACGTCGGTGACAGGATGGCCATCATCCTCGACGGGATAGTGAAGGGCGAGCCGCCGGTCATCCGCGATGTGCTTGGCGATCGCGCCCAGATCGAGCTGGGCACGGGTGCGAACCTGGAAGAGGCAGCGGATATCGCCTTGGTGCTGCGCGCCGGTGCTTTGCCGGCTCCGATGGAAATCATCGAGGAGCGGACCGTAGGCCCCTCGTTGGGCCAGGACTCGATCGATCAGGGCAAAATCGCCGGGATAATAGGCTTGACGGCCGTGGTTCTGGTCATGATGCTCTACTACAAGATGGCCGGAATCCTCAGCGTTCTGGGGCTGCTGATCTACGTTCTGATTATACTCGGTATACTGGCGGGCCTGGAGGCGACGCTCACGTTGCCTGGTATCGCGGGCCTGATTCTGTCGATCGGCATGGCGGTCGATGCGAACGTACTGATCTTCGAGCGAATACGTGAGGAAGCGGCTACGGGTAAGACGCCGCGGACGGCGGTCGACAGCGGCTTCCAGCAAGCGCTGTCGGCCATCATCGACTCGAACCTCACGACGCTGATTACCGCTATCATTCTGTACAATTTCGGTACGGGACCAGTGAAAGGGTTCGCGGTGACCCTGTCGTTCGGTATCGTCGCGTCCTTCATCAGCGCTGTATTCGTCGTCCGGACTTTCATGCTCATTTGGTTGGAGGCACGGTCGCCAACCGCCGAGCTGAGCATATAGAGAAGCGAGGAGCAAAGAGCCATGCGGCTATTAGCCGGCGCCAAATTCAATTTCCTCGAGAAGAGGAAGACGGCCTACGTCGTATCGAGTGTGCTGATCGTGCTTGGGCTGTTGTCCATAATGATTCACGGCGGCCTGAACTACGGTGTCGATTTCACCGGCGGGACGCTGCACCAGGTTCGGTTCACAGAAGCCGTGTCTGCCTCCGATATCCGCACTACGCTCGGAGGCACCGGGTTCACCAACCTCCAGGTTCAGAACTTCGGCGGCGAGAGCGAGTTCTTGATCCGAATGGCCGAGTTCACCGAGGGAGGCAACCGTGAGGCTGGGGGCCAGATTAGGCAGACGCTGGACGAAGGGTTCGGCGCAGGCTCATACGACATAGTGCGGACGGAGGCAGTGGGCCCCAAAGTCGGCGGTGAGCTTAGGCAGCGGGCCATCGGTGCTGTGCTGATCTCGTTCGTACTGACACTGATATATCTCGGGTTCCGCTTCGAGTGGAGGTTCGGGCTCGCCGCCATCATCGCCACGATCCACGACGTGGCTATCGCTTTCGGCGTGATTTCGGCGCTCAACATCGAGATTTCACTGCCCACGGTCGCGGCGATCCTCACGATCATCGGTTACTCGCTGAACGATACGATCGTCATCTTCGATCGCATCCGAGAGAATCTCAAGAAGCACAGGCGGCTGCCGTACATCGACATACTGAACCGCTCCATCAACGAAACGTTGCCGCGCACGGTGATGACCAGCGGAACGACGCTTGCCGTGCTGCTGGCGCTGGCGGTCTTCGGCGGAGCCGTTATCCGTGAGTTCACGATCGTTTTGATCGTAGGTGTGATCATCGGGACCTACTCCTCGATCTTCGTCGCCTCGCCCACCTTGCTGGAGGTGGAGAGCCGCTCGGGTGGCGTGCGCAGCAAGACCGACCGGCGAAAGGTGGCGGCCAGCGCGGGCGGCGTGTGAAGCTCTTTGACTCGCACGCGCATCTGACGGACGAGCGTTTCGGCAGTGAAGTTGAGGAGGTCTTGGCGCGGGCCGCCGATGAGGGGGTCGAGGCGGTCGTCTCCATCGCCAGCGACCTCGAGGACGCGCAGCGAGCGATAGGACTCAGCCGCACGGCCGCTCGGCCGCAGGTGTACGCCACCGCCGGCATCCATCCACATGTCGCTCAGAAGAGCACTCCGGGCTCCCTATCTTCGCTGAGGGAGCTGGCCGGCTCCGATCATGTCGTGGCCATCGGCGAGACAGGACTCGACTTCTACTACAACAACGCCCCGCGAGAGACTCAGATCGCGGCCTTCCGGGCTCAGATCGAGCTGGCGGTTCAACTCGGTCTTCCGGTTGTCGTCCATTCGCGCGAAGCGGATGTCGAAACGGCTGAGATAGTCAAAGACTATGCTGACGTGACCGGCGTGCTGCACTGCTTCAGCGCTGGCGACGAGCTTCTGGACGCGGGCCTGGACGCCGACTGGTACGTGTCGTTCTCG
This sequence comes from Gemmatimonadota bacterium, assembly GCA_039588015.1. GTDB lineage: Bacteria > Gemmatimonadota > Gemmatimonadetes > Palauibacterales > KS3-K002 > JASFMO01. The sequence goes on from JBDHAS010000006.1 coordinate 37,535, forward strand.
GGCTTGATCACTTTTAAGAGCTTCGCGGCCGAGGCCCAGGTGCGGAAGGTTCCGGAGAGCCGGCTACTGGTGGAAACGGACAGTCCCTATCTCGCGCCGGTCCCGATGCGAGGGCGTAGGAATGAGCCCGCATTCGTAAAGCACGTGGTCGAGCGGTTGGCGGAGATTCGCGGCGACAGCCCTGTCCGGCTCGCCCAGGTGACTTACGAGAACGCCCGTCGATTCTACGCCCTCGGCTGATCGCTCCTGATCAGTCGTCCTCCCCCGGAGACGTCTCCTCGGCCTTGATTTCGTCCTCGTCGTAGTAGTCCAGCTTGTGCAGCGGCATCACGACGCTCGACAGGATGTTCAGAACATGGGCCGCAATACGTTTGTAGAACCTGGCCCCAAGCACAACGGAAGTGGCGGTGGCGGCGTTGTAGTCGCTCTGTGCGATCCAGGTGAACAGCGCGTCGCACCGGTGGGTCACGTCGCGTCCTTCCCTGATCAAGTTCACGGCCCGCTCGCGATCGGAGGAAATGAAGACCTCTGAGGTCACGGCGAATGCCGCCTCGACGCGCGCGCGAATCTCCTTCAGTTCCCCTACGATATCGTCTTCGGGCAGCGGGTCCCGGTGGAGTTCCCCGGCCTCGGAGAGGTTCTTGGCATAGTCGCCCAACCGTTCCGCGTCCTTCACGAGGCTCATCAGCAGCAGGCAGTAGGGCAGCGACGCCGAGTTGCCCAGCGATAGATGAGCGATGACCTGCCTGCGGATCTCACGTTCCAGCCGGTTCACCTGAACGTCCCGCTTGTAGATCTGCGTGCGCTCGTCCGGCGCCACCGACTTCCCGAAGTAGATCTCGCCCGCCTTCAGAGTCATCTGGTATGTAAGCCGAAGCATCTCGGTGAAGTTCTCTCCCATCTCCGCCAACGGCTTCTCGGAGCGGAAGATACTGAGCAGTTCACGAAGCATGATGGGCCTCCACGGCTATCCGAGGATTCTATTCAGCGTTGCAAACAGCAGGGGCAGCCCGTAGAACAGGATCACGACGTACAGCAACGCGTACTTACGCGACCTCACGGCCACAGCAGCCAGACGCCGAGCCGCCGTGAGCGGAATGTCACGAATCCTATCCACCGGGTAAATCAATATGGTGGCGCTGAGGTTGAAAAGCAGGTGAACCAGCGCGATCGTGACACCCCAGCGGGCGTTGGGGCCGGTCACTGCCAGCGCCGCCAACGCCGCGGTCACGGTCGTTCCGACATTTGCGCCGATTGTGATCGGGAATGCCTGCCGGAGCGTGATCAGCCCGGCGCCGGCCAGGGGAACGAGCAGCGACGTCGTGATCGAGCTCGACTGCACCATCACCGTCACCACAACCCCGATCAGCATAGCGAACACCGGGGCCGTAGCCAGGCCGCGGGATACGATCACCTCGACCCGCGAGTGCATGGCTTTTCGCATCACGCGCACCAGAAGCATCAGCGCGATGTAGATCAACAGCGCCGAGATGGCGATGAGTATGACGGCCTGAGCCCGCTCGGAGTCGGTCAACACATGGATGCCGCCCTTTATCGGCTGGAGCCCCGCCTTGAGTGCGCCCTTGATCGGGCTGTCGTATTCCATGCCGCCAAGGCCGGTCAGCAGCGAGGAGAGCGAAGTGGCGGTCTTTTGCAGATAGCCCGTCAGCATCTCCATGGGGAGCAGGACAGCCACGGCCATATAGTTGAAGAAGTCGTGGCAGGTGGCCACGGCGAAGGCCCGGCGGAACTCTTCTTTACGCCCCATGTGCGCGAGCGAGACGACCGTGTTGGTCACGGTCGTTCCGATGTTCGCGCCCATCACCATGGGGACAGCGTTGGCAATCGGAAGCGGGTTGATCGGCGCCGCGACCAGCGCGACGATGAGAGACGTCGTCACAGACGAGCTCTGGACCAGGGTCGTCGCTAGGATTCCGACCATGAGCCCCATGAACGGGTTCTCGGTGGCCGTGAAGAACGACTCCAGGAGGCCGCGGCCCAACGACTTGAAGCCGTCCCCCAAACCGTTGACGCCCAGGAGGAATATGAACAGAAGGCCCACGACCGCGAGGACACGGACCAGCGGGTGTGTCGTTACGGCCGGCGGTATTTTCATGATCGGCAGCTGTGGAGGTTTCAAGGGGCCTCTCGGCTGATAGGGGACGGACAGAGGAGTCGGGTTCGCGTGACGCTCCCGCGGAACCGCGAGCAAAATGTCATCAATACGTCATGTTTTGGCAAGCCTGTGAGCTTCGACAGGCGTGGCGGCGGGATAATCGCTTGATGGGGCGAAACCAGCCGGATAGGTTCCGTGCATGCAGCGTCGCATTCATATACTGCCCGACCATATCGCCAACCAGATAGCGGCCGGCGAAGTGGTCGAACGACCGGCCTCGGCGGTGAAGGAACTCGTCGAGAACGCGCTCGACGCGCTGGCGAGTCAGATCGACATCGAGGTTCGTGCTGGCGGCAAGACCGAACTGCGCGTCGCGGACGATGGGCACGGTATGGTGCGAGATGACGCGCTGCTGGCCATCGACCGGCACGCGACGTCCAAGATCCACGGCGAGGGTGATCTGCGCGCGATCCAAACGCTGGGATTCCGCGGCGAGGCGTTGCCGTCAATCGCCGCGGTTTCGCGCTTCGAGCTGGAGACGGCGCCCGCCGAAGGAGGGGAAGGGACCCGCATCAGGATCGACGGCGGCCGCGTGGTGGCCGTGGACGAGATCGCGCGCCGCCCCGGCACGACGGTGACCGTCCGTTCGTTGTTCTTCAACGTACCGGCCCGCGCGAAATTCTTGCGCTCGCCGGCAACCGAGACGCGGGCGGTCTCCGAGACCGTCATAGCGTTGGCGCTGGCGAACCTGAGCACTGGCTTCAGGCTGCGCTCCAACGACCGCGAGTTGCTCGACCTGCCGCGCACCGGCGACCTGGCGGCACGGATCGGAGCGATCTGGGGCGAAGAGCTGGCCGCACAGCTCATTCCGGTAGACTATCAGGCGGCCGAGCTGAGAGTCGCGGGGCTGATTCAGCGACCCGCCGAGATTCGCCCCGGCAGCAGACGGGTCTATCTGTTCGTGAACGGTCGACCTTTTGTCGATCGGTTCGTCGTCCGGGCGGCGGAGGAGGGATATCGAACGACGGTGCCGGCCGGCTACCGCCCGGCGCTATTTCTCTACCTCGAGCTGCCGGCGGAGCAGGTCGACGTGAACGTGCACCCCACGAAGTCCGAAGTGCGGTTCCGCAACAAGATTAAGGCGGAGGCGACCGTTACCGAGGCCGTACGGGCGTGTCTGGAGGGATTGGAGAGCGCGCCGAGCCTGGCCGGGGACGCTGACCTGTCCAGCCAGCTCGTTTCGAGGGCCGGCGTCCCGGGACCCGGCTTCCCGAGGGCTGATACTAGCCGCCCGAGCGCCTCGCAGATTGCGCTGTTCGTGCCCAGCGAACCGGCCGCGGAGCAGGAGGCGGCGGAGGCCGAAGCGACTGCGCGGGGTGCCGCCCGCATCGGGGCTATGTGGCAGCTCCACAATTCGTATATCCTGGCCGAAACCCGTAGCGGCCTCATCATCGTCGACCAGCATTCGGCACACGAGCGCGTCCTCTTCGAGCGACTGATGCGCGATTTCGAGCAGAGAGGTTCGACCTCACAGCGGCTGCTGTTTCCTATCACGGTTCGCCTTTCGCCTACCGAGTTCCAGGCGGTCGAGGAGCTGGCCGGAGTCTTGAGACAAGCGGGGTTCGAGCTCGAGGTCTTCGGCAGCAACACGGTCGTCCTGCATGCGGTGCCGAACCCGCACCCACACTTCGACGCGGAGCGATGTTTCCGGGAGATGATCTCCGAGCTTGCCGGCGGGTCACCGCTCGTGGACTCGGCGCGCAGCCAGTACGAGCGGGTCGCCAAATCGTTCGCCTGTAAGGCCGCGATCAAGGCGGGCCAGCGCCTTTCGGAAGCGGAGATGGTGGAGCTGTTCGACAGGCTATTCGCCGCGGAGCTGCCGAGTCACGACGTGCATGGGCGGCCGACGATCCTCCGGCTTTCCCTCGACGAGCTCGCGCGCCGCTTTGGACGCACCTAGCGACGGCCTCGCCTGACAGAGTGGAAACGGGCATGACGGGCGAAGCGATCGTGATCACCGGCGCCACCGGCACCGGGAAGAGCGAGCTTGCAGTCGATGTCGCGGAACGGGTCGATGGGGAGATCGTCTCCGCCGACTCCAGGCAGGTCTTTCGCGAAATGGATATCGGCACCGCAAAGCCGCGAGGCACGCTCCGCGGCCGCGTCCCCCATCACGGATTGGATAGACTCGATCCTAACGAAAAGTACAGCGCCGGGATGTTCGCCCGAGACGCGTGGACGTGGATCGATTCTGCACGGGAACGCGGTCGCGTGCCGATCGTGGTCGGCGGGACCGGCTTCTTCATTCGTGCGCTGCTGGTGCCGCTCGGACCGGAGCCGGAGTTCGACCCGGAACGTCGCGAACGGCTCCGCGGCCTGCTGGCAAAATGGCCGACCGAGAGGCTGAAACGCTGGCTAGGACGTCTCGATCCCCAGCGTGCCGCGCAACTGGAGGGCGAGGGTGGGCCGCAGCGCTTGGCCCGCTCGCTGGAGGTTGTGCTCCTTTCGGGCCGCAGTCATACTTGGTGGCTCGAACAGCCGCCGGAGACGCCTCCGCTGTCGGCGATGGTCTTCTGCCTGCAACTCCCTCGCGAAGATCTCTACCGGCGGCTCGAGGCCCGCTTCGAGGAGATGATGGCTGCGGGGCTGCTGAGCGAAGTGCGCGAGCTGCTCGACCGCTACCCCGAGGGCTCGCCGGGTCTGAAGTCCGTCGGCTACGAGGAGTTGATCTCGCACCTGCGGGGCGACCGAACGCTGGAGGCGGCGGTCGTAGAAGCCAAGCGGAACACGCGGCGTTTCGCGCGCCGCCAGTTGACGTGGTTCCGACACCAGCTGCCCGAGACTACGATCCGGCTGGACGCTGACCGCACGCGAGAGCGGTTGGCGGAGGAGATCGTAAGTTGCTGGAAAAGGCGGCGTGCCGGTGCAGCGGAATCGTCACCCATAGCATCGTGCGAGTGACATGAGGATTGGAATCACCTGCTATCCGACATACGGAGGGAGTGGCGCCGTCGCTACCGAACTGGGCATGCTCCTCGCCCAGCGCGGGCACGAGGTGCACTTCGTTTCGTACGCGCATCCGTTCCGACTTCCTCGATTCATGAGGAACACGTACTTCCACGAAATCGAGGTGTCCCGTTACCCGCTATTCGAGTACCCGCCTTACTCATTGGCGGCGACCGTCGCGATGCACGAGGTCGCCACCCAACGGCATCTGGATCTGTTTCACGTGCACTACGCCGTGCCGCACGCGACTTCAGCTTGGCTTGCCAAGCAGATGCTGGAGGAACCGGACGACCTCAGGATCCTCACAACGCTGCACGGCACGGACATCACTCTCGTAGGTCAGGACCCATCATACCGGTCGATAGTCAAGTTCTCCATCGAACGATCCGACGGCCTGACCGCCGTATCCGAGTTCCTGAAGAGAGAGACCATCGCCGCGTTCGGCTGCGCAGGCTGCGACGTGCGGGTCATCCCGAACTTCATCGATGCCGAGCAGTTCGGGCGGAACCCCAACAGCAGGCACCGTAACGCGCTCGCCGAGCCGAACGAGAAGATCATCATGCACATCTCCAACTTCCGGCCGGTCAAGCGCGTCGGTGACGTGGTGCGAGTGGCCGCCCGCGTGATGGAGAAGGTGCCGGCTCGCTTGATCTTGGTTGGCGACGGGCCCGACCGCCCCATGGCGGAGGAACGGGCGCGGAACCTGGGCATGGATGACCGAGTCGTGTTTCTAGGCAAGCAGGAATCGGTGGGCGAATTGCTGGCTTGCGCCGACCTCTTCCTGCTACCGAGCGAATCGGAATCGTTCGGACTGTCGGCGCTCGAGGCGATGGCCAGCGAAGTGCCGGTGGTTGGCACTCGCTGCGGCGGCTTGGAAGAGATCATTGAAGATAGGCATACCGGCCGCCTTTTCGCGGTCGGAGCGGTTGATGGGATGGCGGAGGCTGCCATCGAGATCCTCTCGAATCCGGACCTGCAGCGAGAGATGGGGGCAGCGGCCCGGGCGGAAGCCCAGGCGAACTTCTCGAGCCAGAAGATCCTTGAAATGTACGAGTCCTACTACGAGGAGGTGCTCGATCTGTGACAAACGCGGCGACTCCGCGGGCGAAGGGATGGGCTGATGTCGCTACTTGAGGCGATAGTCCTCGGAATCGTGCAAGGCCTAACCGAGTTCTTCCCGGTGTCGAGTTCGGGCCATCTCGTGTTGGCTCAGGGGCTACTCGGCGTCAATCCACCGGGCGTCTCGTTCGAGGTCATGGTCCACCTGGCCACTGTGCTCTCCGTGATGATCCTGTACCGGCGGCGCCTCATCTCGCTCATCGTCGGCGCCGGCCGAAGAGAGCGAGACGCTCTCCGGTACATCGGAATGTTGGCCTTGGCATCGGTGCCGATCGCTGTCATCGGTTTCACGTTCTCGGACGCCATCTCGAGAACGTTCGATTCGCCGCTACTCGCGGCTGTCTTTCTCTTGGTCACGGGAGCCGTGGTCTTCGCGACCCGCTGGCTCTTGGACCGCGGCGACCGTCCGGACCCGGGCTGGGCCGGCAGCCTTCTCGTCGGTCTTGCCCAGGCTGCTGCGATTCTGCCGGGCATCTCGAGGTCGGGCATGACGGTGACGATGGCGCTGGCGTCGAAGACGAAGCGGGAAGCGGCTGCGGAGTTCAGCTTTCTGCTCTCGGTGCCCGCGATACTCGGCGCGTCTTTGCTGGAATTGCCCTACCTGGCCGATGCGCAGGCCGGAACCGGCGCCCTGCAACTCGCGGCGGCTTCCATAGCCGCCTTCGGCGCGGGCGTGCTCGCCATCGTTCTGTTCGTGCGCTGGTTGGGCACGGGCCACTTCCATCGGTTTGCCTACTACTGTTGGACGGTAGGGGCTGCCTATATCCTCTATGCTCTAATCGCAAAGTAGAGGTCGAGGCCCGTGGAAGGACTCTCCGAAGCGGTTCAACGCCAGATCGCGGACGCTCTGAACGAAGATGTGGGTGCCGGTGACTGGACGACGGAGTGGACCGTCGACGTGGCAACTCGCGCCGACGCAGTCATCGTCGCGAAGACTGCAGGCGTGATCGCCGGGACCGCAGTCGTCCGAGAGGTCTATAGGCAGGTGGGAGACGTCGCGGTCGAGTCCGTGTCGGCCGACGGCGAGGAAGTTGCACCAGGCGCGTTAGTGTCGCGGATCACCGGTTCGGCGCGTCGGGTCCTGACCGGAGAGCGGATAGCGCTCAACTTCCTCGGCCACCTGTCGGGCGTGGCGACGTTGACGAGGCGCTACGTTGACGCGGTCGAGGGGACCGGTGCCCGGATCACCGATACTCGGAAGACGACACCGCTATGGCGGGAGCTCGAGCGGCTGGCTACCCGTGCCGGCGGGGCGGTGAACCATCGGCGCGGCCTCGACGCCATGGTTCTGATCAAGGAAAACCACCTTGTATCCGCCGGCGGCATCGAGGTAGCCGTCCGCCGCGTCAATGAAAGCAACCAGGCGGGACTGAGGGTCGAGGTCGAGACCACTAGCCTGGACGAGGTCGAAGTGGCGCTTGCGTGCGGTGTCGATCGGATCATGCTCGACAATATGCCGCTCGAGACGCTCAGAGCTGCGGTGGAGTTGATCCGTGGACACGCGCGTGGGCCCGAGATCGAAGCATCCGGGGGCATCACGCTCCAGAACGTCCGCGCCGTCGCGGAGACCGGCGTGGACTTCATCTCCGTGGGCGCGTTGACGCACTCAGCGCCGGCGCTCGACCTGTCGCTACAAGTCCATGACGCGAGGCCGGACGATGTCCGGTGAGCGATGCGCGGCGGACCCGATCGGACCGCGTTCCTGTGGAAGGGCTTTGCTACAACGGAATTCCTGATATGAGTGACTTCCTCGCTATCGACTTGGGAAACACAGAAACGGTGCTGGGCCTGTTCCATGAACGAGAGCTTGTTCGACACTGGCGCATATCGACCGACGTCAAGCGTACGCCGGATGAGTTGGCCTACCTGTTGAGACACCTGCTGGACGAGCAGGACGCGGAGAAGCCGTTGCGCGGTGCTATCGGGTCGGTCGTCCCAGCCGTCGAGCCGCTGCTGATCCGGGGTTTCCGACGCGCCTTCGAGAGTGAGCCGCGCTTGATCAGCGACCCCGCGCTGCTGGTCTCCAACGGGGGGCCGCTTCCGATCCGGCTCGATGTCGAAGAGCCTCACACCGTCGGGGCCGATCGCATGCTCAACACGCTGGCGACCGCGAAGATCTACAGTGTCGACACCATCGTCGTTGACCTCGGCACAGCCACAACGTTCGACTGCATTACGGGCGATGGAGTATTCCTTGGAGGCGTCATCTCGCCGGGGCCTCGGGCCGGCATCGAGAGCCTGGCCCACAGCGCGAGCAAGCTGCCTTACATCGACCTCGTGCCGCCGGAAACGGTGATCGGAAAGCGAACCGAGGCGTGCCTACGCTCGGGATGTTTCTATGCGATCGTGGATGCGATCGATGGGATGGTCAGGCGGATCAAACAGGAGTGGAATCGTCCCGACGCGATGGTCCTGGCGACAGGCGGCCTGGCCAACCTGGTCGCCCCCCACTGTCGGACGGTGGACGTCGTGCAACCGTACCTGACCCTTTACGGCCTCGAGATCGCCGACCGAATGCTCGGCGAATCTGAGCTGGCTGGCTAGGTGTGTGCCGGGCTGGTCAGGCGGCCCGACGAAGCTTCGAGCGTATCTTCTCGAGCGCCCGGTCGGCGGTGTCCGGGCTGATCAACTTCACTATGAAGTAGATCACCGCAAGGAAGAACGCCAGCTTGATGGCGGCCACAAGGAGCCAGGTAACCAGCGACAGAATCGGCACAAGAACCGCCGAAGCCACCGCCAGGGCAACCAGGCCTCCAACCAGTAGCGCACCTAGCGTGAACACTCCTCGCAGCATGTCTCCGCCTCCTATCAACACGATCATAGGCGCGGGCGAACCGTCTGGGCGCTGACGGACCCCGGAGCCTGCTTCTATTTGCGACCGAGACCTAGTCTCGGTTTCTGCCCCTTATACGACTAAAGGTCGGTCAAGGTTTCAAGCCGAGCCCGAACGAGGGCCAAAATCCGGCCGAAACTGCAGACCTTGGGTCGTTTCCTGCCAGCTTGACAGCTCTCGACCCCCTTTACGTATGGCACATTTCGTGCGATTTTGCCGTGCTAGCTTTGCACAGCTGACAGGCATACAAGCTAAGCACGGCCCCGACCGGCAGAGCGGGTTGGCGCCAGTGAGTGCCCACGACTGTGCCTACTGTACGATACAACAGTAAGAGAGAGGAGGAAAGCCTCAATGCAGATCAAACCCCTGGCCGACCGGGTCGTTGTGAAGCCGCTAGAGGAGACCGAGCAGATGAAGGGTGGCCTGTACATACCCGACACCGCGAAGGAGAAGCCTCAGCAGGGTGAGATCGTAGCGGTTGGTCCCGGCCGAGTGAGCGATGAGGGCAAGCGGATCGAGCTCGAGGTCAAAGTCGGCGACCGGGTGATCTACGGGAAGTACAGCGGGACCGAGGTCACGGTCGCAGACGAGGACTACTTGATTCTGCGGGAGTCGGATGTCCTCGCCGTGGTAGCGAGCAAGTAGTACTCCGAGAGAGAGTGGCCGGAACCGCGGCGGTAGTGTCCGGACGCGGTCGGGCGGGCAGTTGCAGTACGAATAGATCAATGGTTGGCGAAGAGGAATGAGCGCCGGGGAGGGTTCGGTTACCGGCGCTGTAGGCGAACGGAACGCGTAACGCAGGAGGTTCTGCAAGATGGCGAAGCTGCTTGCATTCGACGCTGAGGCGCGAAACAAGCTCAAGATTGGTATCGACGTGCTGGCCAGGGCCGTCATGGTGACGCTCGGTCCGAAGGGGCGGAACGTCGTGCTTGAGAAGAAGTTTGGCAGCCCGACGATCACCAAGGACGGCGTCACCGTCGCGAAGGAGATCGAGCTCGAGGAGCCGATCGAGAACATGGGCGCCCAGATGGTCAAGGAAGTCGCCAGCAAGACGAGCGACGTGGCGGGTGACGGTACGACGACGGCCACCGTTATCGCGCAGGCGATCTACACTCAAGGTCTCAAGGCTGTGACCGGCGGCGTGAACCCGATGGCGCTCAAGCGCGGGATCGAAGCTGCCGTCGACGCCGTGGTCGAAGAGTTGAAGAACATCTCGTCCGAGACGAAGGGCAAGAAAGAGATCGCTCAGGTCGGTGCGATCTCGGCAAACAACGACGAGGAGATCGGATCGGTAAAATCATCGCCGAGGCGATGGAGAAGGTGGGCAAGGACGGTGTCATCACGGTCGAGGAAGCCCGCGGTATGGAGACCGAGCTCGAGACGGTGGAGGGCATGCAGTTCGATCGCGGATACCTCTCGCCGTATTTCGTGACCGACCCCGAGAAGATGGAGGCCGTTCTCGAGGACGCCTACATCCTCATCCACGACAAGAAGATCTCGACGATGGCTCAGACCGGCCAGTCGATGCTGATCATCGCCGAGGACATCGAGGGCGAGGCGCTGGCTACGCTGGTGGTGAACAAGTTGCGTGGTACGCTGAAGGTCCTCGCGGTCAAGGCGCCCGGTTTCGGCGATCGGCGCAAGCAGATGTTGCAGGACATAGCCGTCGTTGCCGACGGCAAAGTGATCTCGGAGGAAGTCGGTTTCAAGCTCGAGAATGCGGTGATCGGCGATCTGGGCAAGGCGAAGCGGATCGTGGTCGACAAGGACAACACAACGATCATCGACGGCGGCGGGTCGGAGGACGCGATCCAGGGCCGCATCCAGGAGATCAAGACCGCGATCGACAAGTCGACGTCCGACTACGATAGTGAGAAGCTGCAGGAGCGGCTGGCGAAGCTGGCCGGCGGTGTCGCCGTGATCAACGTGGGCGCTCCGACCGAGACGGAGA
>JBDHAS010000007.1:0-42777 GCA_039588015.1 Gemmatimonadota bacterium
CGGGTTGTGAGCCTGCAGAGGTGGCGGCGCTCTTCCGCGGGCGAACGGACTGGCGAGAGATCGCCCCAGACTATCTCGATCGGGCGGGAGCCGCGTCACCTTCGGCGCTGAGCTTCTTCTCGGCGGCGGCATTCAGGTTCTACTTGCCCGCATTCCTGGTTGCAGACCTCGACGGCATGCTCCTGTACACCGACCCTCTCTTCTATCTGTGGCACGGCCTTGACGAAGCGACTCGCGGTGGGCGGGTGCGTGTTCAAGGCGAGGGCATGCGATCATGGTGGGAGGTACAGCAGGCTCATTTCGCCGACTTCACCAGCCAGGAGGCCGCCGCGGTCGTGGCCTACCTGCGTTGGAAACTGGATGTCGGAGAACTGACTGACTCCGAGCGCAGCAGCGTAACGGAAGCGCTCGAGAGTTACTGGTTGGGACGGGCGGCGCAGGGCAGTGCATAGCAAGCAGGTGTGGCAGAAACATGCGTGCGGCGCCACACACGCCCTGGTCCTAGGTCCTGTTGCTCACTAACGGTAGCTGGCGTGAAAGTCGAGATTCCGAGAAAGCTCGCGACGGCCGGTGGTATCCTCCTGTCGGCTAGCGGTCTTCTCAACGCCTTCCTTGGTGCGCGTATCGGAGCGTTGGTCTATGATGCTTATCCAGGCGGGAGAATGGGCCATGTCGGAGTCATCGCCGGGCTCGTCGCGATCGCCTTAGGGATCATCATAGTATTCGTTATCGTACCACTATACGCACGTCGCAACCGTTGGCTTCTAGCGCTTGCCGGGCTGCTCACGATCGTGACCGGTCACGCCGGCGCAATCGCAGGTGCTATATACGTCGGCACGCTTGGAGTTGTTCTGTGCTACGTAGCGGGGATATGGCTGTTGCTAGCAGCCGCATTCGGTTTCGACGACGCAGAATCGAGTTCGTCGTCCGGGGGCGGCAACAGCTTGAGCAGGTACAGGTAAAGCGCTAATCGGTGAGCGTTTGGAGACTGCATGAATCCGGAAGTCGTGTACTACGTGGCTAGCAGTATCGATGGCTACATAGCCACTCCGGACGATGGAGTGGACTGGCTTAGCCCGTTTCATGGCGGAGACGACTATGGATACTCCGACTTCTATCGCTCCGTCGATGCCCTGGTCCTCGGCAGTCGCACGTACGAAGTATCGCTGCGGCTAGGCCCCTGGCCGGCGGCGGACAAACCCAGCTGGGTATTCACCCAAAGACAGCTTGACGTTGTGCATCCGAGCGTGACGCTGACGTCGGCGAAGCCGGTAGAGCTTATGGAGGAGTTGCGAGCCGGGGACTTCAAGCGTGTGTGGTTGATGGGCGGAGGCCGGCTGGCCTCCACGTTTCGAGCGGCCGGGCTGATTTCGCGGTATATCATCTCGGTCATTCCGGTCGTGCTTGGCGCGGGCATTCCGCTATTTGCGACAGATTCGCGAACGGACTCCCTTAATCTCATCGAAGTGAAGTCCTATACGAGCGGCGTTGTCCAGTTGGACTATGGATTGAGCCCGGATGTCTAGCAGGGCTCTTCTTGGCAAGAAGGTCGCCGCTGGATTTATCGCCCCGCACCTATGAAGGAGGCGTTGTAACGATGAAGAGACTGATCGCCGGTTTCGCTACGCTGGCCAGCATCGCCCTACTAGCTGTAGACCCGGCATCGCTGATCGCCCAGGAGTGGTCGCCTGCGCAACAGCAGGTGCTCGCGACTTTTGATGCGTACACCCGCGCGTCGGTTGACGGGGATGTGGAAGAGATCATGAGCTACTTCCACCCTGAGTTCCTGGGATGGGACTACAAGCAGGCTCGACCGATCGATCTTCGACAAATCAGGGAGATGATAGAGGGTTTCTATGCCAGCTATAAACTGGCGGGGTTTGACGTTGAGCCGCTTGCTGTTCAGATGCAGGGCGATGTGGCGATTGTCTACGTTCGGTACCGGGAGACAATGAAGATGGGAGGAGACGCGGACGTGTCCCTCACCGGGCCGTGGACAGCTACGTTTGTGAAGGATGGAGACAAGTGGCTGTTCTTCAGTTGGAGCTGGATTCAGGACGATACATAGATTCTCCGGCAGCTGCCGCGGTAAGGCAACTGTAGAAGCTGAGGCGCATATCCGTCGAGCAGCGATTAGCCGGTCTTCATACGCGCTCAATCGGTGAGCGCTGAGGTAACGGCCGGCTGCGGGAGGTAATCATGTCGGCTTCGGGCCCACCACCTGTTCGGCTCGCTGCGGAGCTTCTGGCTGCCGGCTCTCGGGGCGCTGAGTGCGGGCCGGTCTCCCGACTTCGGGGCTAATCTGGCCTACTGAGCGGCGCGGCTGGGTTCGGTAGCGGTGCGGGAGCCGTGCTTCCGTCAGGTCGTGCTAGACTAGGTTCCACCTGTTGGCAAGGAGCGTTCGTTTATGGGTAATTCGGCGTTTCCAAGCGAAGGTGTCGAGCTAACGCAGCTCTTGGTGGTCAGTGATCCTGAACGATCAAAACGCTTCTATCGGGATGTACTTGGCGCCTCCGTCCATAGAGAGTACGGTGGCACATCGATCGTGCTGGCCTTTCAGGGCGTTTGGTTGCTGCTGGTTACGGGTGGCGGGCCAACAGAGGACAAGCCGACTGTGACGTTCGCGCCCCCGCCCGATCCGGACACAGTCAGCCATCAACTGACCATCAGGGTGCCCGATTGCCGGGCGGCGTATGAGACGCTGAAGGCGCGCGGAGCCGAATTCCTAACGGCGCCGGTGGACCGAGGTGGGGAAGTACGGTGCTTCTTTCGCGATCCTGACGGCCACTTGCTGGAGATAAGCGAAGTCACGTGAGGCGTGGAGTGTTCCAATGAACTCACAAGAAGTCGACTCCCTAGTTGAGGGTATGACGGCTGCGTGGAATGGGAGAGACCTCGAGGCCTTTGTCTCCCACCTGACAGACGATGTAGTGTGGAATGATCCGGCTATGCAGGTGCCGGCGGTCGGGCGGGAAGCGGTCAGGGAATTCAGCGAGTCGGTGCTGCGTGCGTTTCCCGACTTTCGCTACACGATCCGATATCCGATGTGCTTCGCGGCCGACGGGAGCAGATGTGCGGTTCCGTGGTTGATTACGGCCACCAATTTGGGGCCCTTGGATCCTCCAGGGTTTGGCCCCACCGGGAAGCGCACCGAATTCCATGGAGTCGATCTGCTCGAGTTTCAGGGGCGCAAAGTGAAGCGCATCGACACGTACTTCGATGCCACGAAGCCGGCAGAGCAGCTCCTTTCGCTTACACGTCCGCAACCGGGCAGTCGACTGGAGCGGGTCCTTGTCCGGCTGCAGCGAATTCGCGCTGCGTGGCTTCGGAGAAGAGGCGAGCGATAAGCCAACCTGGACGCTCCGCCACTAATCGTCCGAACCCGAGCGGGAGGTGCAAATGGCCGCTAAAGGCAAGGCAATCTTGTTTGGCTTCTTGATCTGGCTGCCCGCTTTTGTCGTGGCGTTTCTCATCTTCCCGCTTCGCGAGTCCTCCCGGCCTCTCTTCGAGTCCATCATGCCTGTCGCAGTGACTTCTGCGACGGCTGCCTTCGCGGTCGCCTACTTCCGCCAGGTACGGGAGGGGTTTCTGCGAGAGGGGGTTGCCCTAGGTCTTCTGTGGCTTGCGATCAACGTGGTGATCGACCTACCGCTCATGCTTGCGGGGGGACCCATGCAGATGACTTTGGGCCAGTACATCGCCGACATTGGACTCACCTATCTGGTGATCCCTGCAGTTACCATCGGCATTGGACTCAGCTGCCAGCAAGTCTGGACGTTCGCTAAGAGTAGTTGACCGGGCAGAAGTGCGAAGCGTGCCGGGACGGTGGTTCGTTCGACCGGAACGGCGGCGTTGAGATTGGTTGGAGGGATTTCTAATGAAACGATCGCTGACTCCAGTAGTGCTGTTGTTCCTCGTTGCCGGCTGCTTTGGCGAGCGATCGGATTCCGAGGCCGAGCTGGAGCATTCATCGACGCCCGCGCAGGAATTGCGGGCCGAGAATGTCCCCGATGACTTGCGGCACCTGGTTCCACTCGCCGAGAAATGGGGAATCGGTGACGACGTGGAGCGGGGGGGATTCATCGAGCAAGCCTCCGCTGATGACCGGCAGGCGCTCGTCCAGGCTATCACGCCTCATCAAAGCCGGATCACGGCTTGGCTCGACTCTTTTGGCACGGATCCCATGAGTGACGAGGCGGCCGCCTTCATGTACATGCAGCTAGCGGTCGAAGAAATGAGAGTCTACTGAGCTCGCGACGAGTGATAGCGTGGCTCTTTGCGGTGGTCTGGTGCGTCCTTGTACTTTGTCCCGTTGGCTTCGCGACGCTGGATAGATCGACGGGAGGGTGAAAGGTATGAGCCGGAGCGCGACGGCGACGTTCAGGGTAAAGACATGGGACGAGAGCCCTTGCGATGAAGTCGACGGCGCGCCGAAGCTCACTCGAGCTACGGTTGCCAAATCCTTCAGCGGCGACATCGAGGGTGAGGGGACGGTCGAGTATCTCATGATGCACTTGGATGACGGCTCAGCAAGCTTCATCGGCCTGGAAAGGATAGTCGGCCGAGTCGGAGAGCGCTCGGGCAGTTTCGTTCTCCAGCACAACGGGACGTTCGAGGGCGGCGCGGCGAAAGCCAGCTGGTTCGTTGTGCCGGGTTTGGGCAGTGGGGAGCTGCGTGGCCTGCGCGGTGAGGGAGGCTTTGCGTCCGCGCACGCGGAGGAGTACACAATGACCCTCGACTACGACTTCGAGTGATGGACTCGACAAGGCCAGAGACGTCCGACTACATAGACCACGGTCCGTGGAGTAACCGTCAGCCAGGCGCGCTAGTGGTCGCCTGCTCGGACGGACGCTTCGGAGACGAAGTCGATGATTTCCTCCATCGTCGACTGGGCGTGCCCTGCTATGATCGGCTCTACGTTCCCGGAGGAGCCGGAGCGCTCGCCGCCGGTGGTGCGGAGTTCCTCCGTGCCCAACGGTTTCGTACCGAGTGTCAATTCCTAATTGAGGCGCATGGAATCAAACGGGTTATCCTGTTCTTCCACGGACCCGCTGAAGAGGGGCCGGTTGAGGCGGTGTGTGGGGACTACAAGAGGAGGCTGCCGACGTCGACGCCCGATGCCGTACGGCGTCAGCAAGAACGCGATGCTAGGCAGGTCCTGCGAGACGGACTTGGTGACGATGTTGTAATAGAGATCTACTTCTGCGAGGTAACTAAGGACCGTGTGTTACGCTTCAAAGCGATAAGCGCTTAGGCGGGACTGGGAGCGAACGCTATGACGGAACCTGGCCAAAGTCCGGAATGTCCGGCGTGCGGTTCGAGTCTCGAGCTGCAGCAGTTCGGTAGTCTCGAGATAGACCAGTGCCCCGAGTGCGGCGGCCTTTGGTTCGATCCGCAGGAGTTGGCCGACTATCTGGCCCATCATAAGGCGGCCTCTACGGGGGTTGATTGGGCCGGGCGGTGTAGGGACGCGGAGAGCGGCGTAACTCGATTGAATTGCCCGCGCTGCGAAGCGTCAGACCTGCATGCGTGCAAATGGGGGGAACTCAAGTTCAATCGCTGCGAGCGGTGTTTTGGCGCCTACGTGGGTCGAACAGAACTCGAGAGTTTCCTCGCGAGCGTCGGCAAAGCCAAGGATATCGGTGGTGGAGAGGCGTTGATATCGGCCGTCGGCTCGATGGCCGGAATAATCTCCCGCTTCTTTGTACATCGAAAACCACCTGCGTGATGAACGTGGGCTGACGCCAAGACAGCAATGCGAGATCGCCTCCGCTTTCTTCTGTTGCTGATCGTTGCAGCGATCGTCTCGACTCTCTTACACGAGCTGGGCCATTGCGTTTTCTACTGGGCCCAGGGCGTTCCGGCGGCGATGTCGGTCACTAAGGAGTACCCACTCACTGACATCACCGCGAGCCAGTACGCGATCGGTTCGGCCGGTGGGCCACTATTCAGTATCGCTGCAGTTGTCCTTGCCGTCTCGCTTTATCGCAGGCGACGGGAGGCGGGCCCCCTCAAGGGATTTCTCTCGGCCCTCATACTCACGGGTGCGTTCTACTTCATCCTCCGCTCTCTGATCGCGCTGTTGAAAGGCAGAGGCGGTGAACTGGACAGCGCGGCCAGTTTGCTAGGCCTCGACTATCGAGCGGCGATCGTCGTCTTCGTTGCCGTGATAGCCGTATCTTTCTACCTGTGGATTCGTGCTGGCGGTCCCCGATTCAGTCTGAAACATGCCGGCTACTTCGTGGTTCTGTTGATTGGCTATGTGATCTTCGTAGTCGCCCTTCAGTCCATAGACCAGAGTTTGTTTTGGGCCAAGTTCCCCTCGGTAGAGATTGGGGATGGGCGTGTGTACAACGCGCATCCATCATGACCGATGGGGTCGGCATAGCGAAGGGAGGGTACCGTGGACAGTACACGGATCGTATTCGCCCTGCTGACAGTCGGACTCGCGCTCGCCTGTGCGGGGGAGGATGAAGGGAGCGCGCGCCAGGCGGAAGCCGATGTCGCGGCGGTCGAGGCAATGGTCGTCGAGCTCGATAAGGTCACAGGGGAGGGCGACCTCGGGGCTCTTCTGAGCTTCCTCACGGAGGACTTCGTCTCGTTGCCCCCGGGCGAGTCGCCGATTGCCGGGAAGGAGGCCCTTCGCGCGCATCACGGGCCTCTCTTCGATGCCTTCGAGCTCGACGTCGTGCGCCAGCCGGTCGAGACCACGGCGCTGGGAGAGGTGGTCGTTCAGTGGGGCAACGGTAGGGGGTCGTTCAGGCCGAAGGCCGGGGGAGACGCTATTCCTCTCGATCAGAAGTACCTCTTCGTGTTCAGAAAACAGTCGGACGGCTCCTTCAAGATATGGCGGGCGATCTTCAACGATAACGCTCCCGCCGAAGCGAGTGTCGAACGGGAAACCTGACTATGGAAGATCCGAGACTCGTCGAGGTCCTCAAGCTGCTCGATCCGGAGGCCGGCAAGCGCTTGTGGTTTGGGGGCGCATCGCCGCTAGGTTGCTTGCGAGGGGTTTCGCCAGAGCAGGCTGTGTGGAAGCCGGCTGCCGACCGGCACAGTATCTGGGAGTTGGCCTTGCATCTGGCGTACTGGAAATACGCCGTGCGTCGGCTTCTCGAAGGCGGACCAAAGGGGGGCTTCCCTCGCAGTCCCGCTAACTGGCCGCGGGTGCCGGAGATCGCGGATGAACGGTCGTGGAAAGAGGACCGAGCTTTGCTCCGGTCCGAGCACGAACAGTTGGTCGCTGCGGTCCGAGCGTTCGAATCGCGCCGGCTGGATGAAGTGGCTCCGGGGAGCGGCTCTTATAGGTTCCTGGATTTGCTGTACGGAGCAGTGATGCATGACACCTACCACGTTGGGCAAATCCAGGTCCAGAAACGGCTATATAAGGCTAGGCGGGCGGGGGCCGGGTAGGCCAGCGGTCGCTGTCTGTTAGACGCTCGCACTCACGCCACGAAAGGTGCAGCTGCCATGACTCGACTCTTCTTGCTCTTGTTGTTGACCGCGGGGCTCGTCGCTCCGGCGGCGAGCCAGGATGAACGTGAAGACGATCCTTGGAAGCCGATTCGCTTCCTCGAAGGTAGCTGGACCGGACCGACGGATGGGCGGTTTGGCAGTGGAACCGTGGAGCGGGTCTACTCCTTCGTATTGGATGGAGCGTACCTGCACGAGAGGCACGCGAGCAACTATCCACCACAGGAAAGGAACCCTGAGGGCGAACTTCACGAGTACTGGAGTTTCTTCAGCTACGACCGAGCGCGAGACCTGCTCGTGTACCGACAGTTCCATAACGAGGGCATCATCAACCAGTTCGTCCTGAACGAGGATCTCACGAAGGATGCGATGGTCGTGTTTGATACGGAGCGTATTGAGAACTTCGGGGAGGGCTGGAGGGCCAGGGAATCGTATCGCGTGATATCGAACGACGAGTTCGTCGAAGAATTTTATCTGGCGGCGCCCGGCAAAGGCTACGAACTATATGTCACCACCAGATTCAAGCGGGCCAGGTAGTTGCTGGCAGGCCCTACAAGCTTGCTGCCCGTGACTGCCTGCGTCGCCAGGACAACCCGTCGCCTATTTCAACGAGCCTGAATAGCGCCGCTGCACCTCCGTCTACCAGGTGGTGCCTCTAAGAAAGAGGGTGACTCGTGCGTATGTTGACCCTCAGGACTCTGGGTTTCGCCGCGATGGTGGCATTCGCCGTTTCCTGTACCGACTCGCAGCGACAAGCCGATACTGCAGTCGCATACTTGAACTCGCCCGAGTGGGAGGCACTGGATCTGCCATTCTCGGAAGCGGTTCGGGTCGGGAACACGATCTATCTGTCCGGACAGCTCGGCATTACTCCCGGCACCACAAAGCTCGTGGCCGGTGGTATCGCGGAGGAAACCAGGCAGACGTTGGAGAACATTCGGGCGGTGCTCGAGCGCCACGGCTCGAGCCTCGATCGCGTGGTCAAGTGCACGATCTTCCTTGCGGACATCGCCGAGTGGCCGAGCATGAACGAAGTGTACGTGACCTACTTCCGCGACAAGAAGCCGGCCCGCAGCGCGGTCGCGGGCAGTGGATTGGCTCTCGGTGCCCGGGTCGAGATCGATTGTGTGGCTGTCGTGCAAGAGAAGTAGATAGAGTACCGGAGATCCGTCGGACAGTTTCTGTAACCGTGGGGTGGATCATTGATTGCCAATTCCGTGATGGCTGTGCAGGCGGAGATGTTTGGGAGCCCCTTCATTCAGATGATGGTAGGGGCCGGCGTTGAAGTTGTCGCCGTCTTCTTCGCCGTGATCGCGGCCCTCATCGTTGAGGAGCGACGCGAGCGTCGGGTGGCCAAGAAACGCGCGATACAGATATCGGGGGCCTTGAAGTCCGAGTTGGATTACTACATAGGCCTAACAGAACAGATCGCCGAGAACATCAAGGCTGGGCTGAGCGGATGGGAAAGATCCTCCGCTGCGGGTAGTAGCCCGGCACCCTTCTTCTTCCGACTGGAAGGAGCGGAGCGGCCACCGCAAGCGGCTTGGCAGGCTGCAATCCGATCGAAGATCCTGGATGTGTTCGATCCGCAACTCGTATTCGAGATCGGGAACTTCTATCACGAGATCGATGGGGTAGGGCAGCGGTACATCAGGTACGATAGCTTCGTCGAGGCTGAGATCCTCCCGAGGCTGGAAGCGGGAAATACTGCGTTCTACAGTGGCGACTCACTTCTGCCCCAATTCCGGGCCAACATGGATCGACTTGGAGAGTTGGGCGGCTATCACGAGAAGTTCGTTTCATGGGCCCGAGAGATCTCGGGTCGAATCGAAAAGGAGATTCATCGATTGGCGAACTAGCGGTCAATCCACGGGCCTGATGACGTGTGGGAACCGAGCGGCCGCTGAGGGCCTGCTGGGGACCTAACCCTCGGGAGGTCATGGGCATGCGAGTGAGCGAATGTCTAGGGTGCGAGTCGTTTCCTTGCGCCGATGTCAGGCACGAGTGCTACCTCGTCCCGGACGTCAACGTTCAACCTGGCAAGATCGAGATCGCGATGGTGTCGGAAGCGGCACCGCCGGATCCGGACGACTACTACTATGCCAAGGGCAAACCGCTCTTTCAGGAGACGACCGTTCAGGCATTCCGCGATGCCGGCGCCGACGTGTCCTCGATCCGTGACATCCTCAAACTGGGCGTGTATTTGACGACGGCCGTGAAGTGCGGAAAGAGCGAATACGGAATCAAAGCCGGCACAATCAAGGAATGCTCTCTGATACTCGGGGAGGAATTGGCTCTCTTTCCCAAGCTGAAGGCGATCATGTTGATGGGGGACGTCGCCATCAAGGCGATGAACTATGTCGCCAAAAGAGCCGGCGAGGAGAAAGTGATCCCTGCCGGGTCAACCTACAAGATTCGTCGCGCGAGCTACTACTACCAAGGGAAGCGGGTCTTCCCTTCGTATCTGCAGGCGGGACCTAGCTTCTTCATCGAGAAGAGCAAGCGAAGGATGATCGCCGAAGATATTCGCAGCGCGCTCGAGTTGCTTTCGTAGATCTTGGGTCAGCCTCACTGACCCCCGCGTGCCGTAATTGGCCTGTACGATTCCTGATTGGAGGGGAACCAAGATGATCGACGTGGTGGAACGAGAAGACATCAACCCGATTTGCCCGCATTGCTCGACCGAGGTTCGCTCGGTGTGGTATCAGCGACTGGCCGGGCTTTTGGGCAGGCGATACATCTACTACTGTGGCAATTGTCGCAAGGTCCTGGGTGTATCGCATCGCAAGGGCTTCTGGATGGGCTGAGGACGGTTCGCGGGACGCAGCGCCATTCGGCGCCGTGTGCCGGCAGCAGAACAAGGCGGCCACACAACGGGGGTTGGTGCAACAATGTTATCAGACTGGCTTGGTCGAGTAATCCTGCGTGACCTGGAGTCTCTACTCGTTCAGTTGAACGGCTACGACGACGAGAGGGACATCTGGAGGCCGGTGCCCGGCATCGCCAATACGACAGGTACGTTGGCCCTGCACCTGGCGGGGAACCTCGAGCATTACATCGGAGCGGAGCTAGGGCAGTCCGGTTACGTTCGAGACCGGGACGCCGAGTTCGAAACGCGAGACCTTCCGCGTGCAGAGTTGATCGAACTGGTCGAGAAGGCGTTGACGACCCTTCGGGCGGCCTTTCCGGAGATCAGCGATGAGTCGCTTGAGGAGGAGTACCCTCTGGAGGTAGGCGGGTGCAGGCTCACGACGGGTCTGTTCTTGCTGCATCTTGCGGCTCACCTCGCCTATCATCTCGGCCAAATCGACTATCATCGCCGCGTGGTAACCGGCGGCGAGAGCCTGGTCGGCATGCAGTCGATGCCTGCACTCGTCAGGACGTCGGGCGACAGCTGAGAATGACGCCTGAAGAAGTCGTCTTCGCGTTCGTTGAGGCGATCAACTCCAGACGGGTTGACCGGATATCAGAGTTGATGACGCGAGACCACGTGTTCATGGAGCCGGATGGAGGTGAAGTAGCCGGGCGCGAGAGAATGCGGGATGCGTGGGCGGAATACTTCAAGATGGTCCCCGACTACCGAATAGAGGTATCGGAGACGCTGACGCGGGACAACACAGTGGTGTTGCTGGGCGCGGCCGTCGGCACGATAAGCCATGAGGGCACCCTGGATGTCGAGAACCGATGGTCGGTGCCGGCAGCATGGCGAGTCGTGGTCGAGGATGATAGAGTGGCCGTATGGCAGCTGTATGTTGACCTCGACCCGGTCCGGCAGATTCTGGAGCGCTTGGGTGAAGTCTGACAGCTGAAACGCAGCCGCGCGACGGGGCGCTACAAGGTGAGATCTATGGTGCGGAGCCTGGTTACCTTCAGTAGCGGCGCGTTCAATACGTCTGAGCCTAAGGACTACTTCATCAATGCGAACTGTTTCGGCGATGACGTCGCACGTTGGCTGATGCAGAGATTGAACGATCGCGGAAACCGGACCGTCGATCAGCCGGGGCAAGAGGACTTCGGGTGGTATTTCACGTTCTGGGTTGGTAGCAAGGCGTACGACTTCGTGGTGGGTTATCGACCGGGAGATGACTCCGGAGAGGGCCTTTGGCTCGGCTGGGTGGAGCGCAAAGCTGGGCTGCTTGCGTCGATGCTGGGGGCGCGCCGGCGTGGGATAGAACCGGCGGCCGTGGAGGCGGTACACGACGTCTTATCCAGTTCTTCCGAGGTCGGGGACGTTCGCTGGCACCACGAGGATGACTTCGAAGCCGGCCGCGAGGAGAAGGGCGCCGTGGCCCCGGTAACGGACTAGGTGGGCGGGGACCATGCTCCCCCCTGCGTTCTTGCTCATTTCCATTGTGACGATGGCGGCCCTGCACCTTCTGACTCCGGTCAGCCGGATCATCCCATTGCCGTGGAGCCTGCTGGGCCTGGTGGCGCTCGCGTGCGGGATCCTGATCAACGTGGTCGCCGATAGAGCCTTTCGCCGGGCGGGCACCACTGTGAAACCGTTCGAGGATTCGGCGGCTCTGGTTACGTCCGGAGTCTACCGGCTCAGCCGCCACCCTATGTATTTGGGGCTGGTGCTCATACTCGTCGGCGTAGCCGTTCTACTTGGATCGCTCACTCAGTTCATCGTCATCCCGGCTTTCGCTCTTCTCCTTGATAGGCGTTTCATAGTCCAAGAGGAGCGGATGCTCGAACAGCGGTTCGGCGAAAGCTGGATGGAATACAAGGCCGGTGTCCGGCGCTGGATATGAGCCGGATGGGGGAGATCCGTTCGGATGCAACTCACAGGCTAGGTGATGGAATCAGAACGCGCAGGACTGGTCGACCTGAGTGATCTGATCTTCCCGGTTCTATGTCTTTCTGGGGACACTTCGGTCGTCCCGGCCCGGGATCCTGGAAGCTTGTGCCGCTGCAACGCGCTCGCCTTCTGGCGCAATCAATACTACCGAGATCTGCAGATCTTCGATTCGACCGGATCAGCATACACGGTGGTGGAAGCGCAGCTTCGACACCGGATGCCGTTGGCCCGTCGCTTACTCGCACGGCTGATCAACCAGAGTCTTACGGTAGAGCTACGGCTTCGTACAGAAGGGCCGTCGTCGTTGGCAGAAGCAAAAAAAAGCGTGAGCGAGTGGTTGGACAAGGCGCCGGAGTTTTGGGAGGCGGCGGATGATCTGGACGAATGGAAGCGCCGAATCTCGGCCTGCGAGACGATGGCGGATTTGATAGCAGTCTTCGAGTGAACCGAGGAGCGCTGCCGCGCAACTGATCATGCCACACCTCACTCTGGAGTACACGGCGGGCCTTCGGCCTGACATCGAATTCGAAGGACTCTTCGCGCGGATGCACGATGTCTTGTCCGACGTTGCGGGCATCAAGAAGGGCAACTGCAAGAGCCGCGCGATCAAGTTGGATCGCTATCTCGTTGGGGATGGCACGAGCGGAGAGGGCTTCGTACATCTGGACGTGCGTTTCCTGGAGGGGCGACCGTTGGAGCTCAAAGAGGAAGTTGGCCTCCAGCTGCTTGCCGTCCTGAAACAGGGCTACGGGTCGCGTGCCCAGCAGGAAGATCTGCAGATCACGGTGGAGATCCGCGACATAGAGCGCGGCGCGTACTTCAAGGTACCCGCTGGAAGCCTGGACAACCGCTGAGCCGGGTAACGTGCGGCGGGAATAGCAGTCAGCCGCCCTGCGCCGATCGATAGCCGTGCTTGACTGGACGACCGGACCCGCCACAGGAGGGGTAGGTTGAGAGTCAGGAACGTACACGAACGCGTGCTCCAGGCAGCTCCGTCGCGCTTGGGTGAGTTGGTCGATAGCTTGGCTTCTGAACGTGACTCTCTTTGGCCGCGGGACCGCTGGCCTCCGATGCGGTTCGACCGTGCACTGGCGGTGGGAGCGGTCGGTGGGCACGGCCCCATACGGTACACGGTCGACGCCTACGACCCGGGCCGCTCGGTCCGATTTCGGTTCACGGGACCGCGCGGCTTCAACGGCCACCACGGCTACGAGCTCGAAGAGGTAGGCCCGGGCGAGGCTCGGATCAGACATGTCCTGGAGATGAAGACGAGCGGTCGGGCGCTGATGGCGTGGCCGCTGATCTATCGCCCGCTACACGACGCCCTGATGGAAGATTCGCTCGATCGGGCACAGGCGTTTTGTGGCGGCGCGGCTGAAGCGCGCAGGTGGTCAATCTGGGTGCGCCTACTTCGTTGGGCGTTGGGCAGAGCTCGCGGACGGCGACGGTCAACCCGCGGCAGCCGCCGGGCCAAGGGCTGAGCGGCGGCTCGGACTGAGAGCATGTTGCCCTGGCGTTACACGGCGATCTTCATCTGGCGGACGTTCCTCATCTGGCTGTGCTTGCACGCGCTCACGGCGATTCAAGGTGGCTTTAGGGCGTTCGCGTTAAAAGCCTTCTTGCTGGCATTGGCCGCGACGGTGGCGGTGGCCCTACTGGATGCCGAGCGCCGGAACGAGCGCAGATACCTCGCCAACCTGGGAGTCTCGCGCGTCGGCATCGGCGTCGTCGTTCTGGTAGCAGCCGTGATTCTGGAGGCTCTTATGCACGTCTCTATTGGCAGCTGAATGCCCGAGGAGATACTCGCCGTAGACTCGGTGGGGAAGACATTCGGCGGCCGCCAGGTCTTGAAGGCAGCGTCGTTCTGGGCGAAGGAGGGTCGGATCACGACGCTCCTGGGCCGCAACGGTTGTGGCAAGACCACGATGCTGCGGATCGCCGTTGGAGAGGTCAGGCCTGAGACCGGCGTGATACGCTACCTGGGCAAGGCCTACACGCGTCCGCGCTTGGCGGTGCTGGCCCGGCGCGGCCTCTATTACCTGAGCGAGCGGCCGCGGCTCCCCGTTACCTGGTGCGTCGAAACTCAGCTTCAGCTGATCAACAAGAGGTTCGGCGGAAGTTCGTTCGGAGATGTCGTCGAGACACTGGCCTTGGGAGACCATCTAGGGAAACGGTTCCACCAGTTGTCGGGAGGGGAGAGTCGGCGCGCGGCGCTCGCGGGAGCCCTGATACGTGAGCCGACGTGTCTGCTTGCGGATGAGCCCTTCGCGGGGATGGCGCCCAAGGACCAGCTGATCATAGGACAGGCATTGCGGAAACTGGCAGCTACGGGGACGGCGATTGTGACGGCCGGGCACGACGTGTCGCCACTGCTGGCCGTGACCGATGAAGTGATCTGGTGCGTGGCGGGTACGACGCACGGGCTGGGAGCGCCGGAAAAGGCACGCACGCACCGTCAGTTCGTGAGAGAATACTTGGGTTGGCATTCCTGAGGAGTCCAGGGCGGGTAGGACCGGGCGCCTGCGATGTTTTTTGGCCGCCCGCTCGGAGTTATCTTGAGTTCTGCTATCAGGCCCAAGAGTACTGCGCCGAATCAAGCTCGAGTAGCTGATGCGACCGGCGTGGCTGCTCTCGACTCGTCGTTCGGGGCGTGTAGTTGGTCCTAAGAGATATCTTCCCTGACGGAGTCTGGTCGATGCTACTTACATCTCTTCATCGCCGGACCAGCACGGCTACGCTATTCCGTGCGTTCGGCATGCTGGCGCTCGTCGGCGCCTTCATTTCGTCATCGCTCGGACTCCTCAGCCTGCCGCCGAGCGGGCAACTGGTCGCCCTCCCTTACTTCTTCTTTGGGCTCGCAATCGCTTTGGCCGTGGTCGGGGGTGTGTGCCTTCTTGCTGCACGGGGCTATGAGAAAGCCCCGCGGTCACGAAGTGAGGTTGCCTTAGGCGCAACGGATTCGCCGAAGCCCGCTAGCGGGGCGACTGAAGCGCCGGCCGATCGGGGTGGGGCAGTGGGCGACCTCGAGGTTGAGATTGTCACGTTGGAGCCGATGCGCGTAGCCTACACTCAGGTTACCAGCGACAACCCCGAACGCGATGCTTGGGAACAGCTCCGCGTCTGGGCCGAGCCTCGGGGACTGCTCGATGATACAACGCGGCACCCGGTCTTCGGGTTCAATAATCCGGCCCCTTCTCCGGATCGGGAGGGCTACGGATACGAGTTCTGGATCCGGGTCGATGATGATGTCGAGTCTGAAGGCGAGGTCGAAATGAAGGACTTCGCTGGAGGGCTATATGCGGTAGCGCGCTGCAAACTGTACGGTGACGCGAGAGGTAGCATCCTGGAGGTTTGGCAGCGGCTGTTTGCTTGGGTCAAGGAGAGCACGTATCGGTGGCGGCAGACGCACGAGTTGGAGAGGCCGTTGGACCCGAGAGCACCCGAGCAGGATCTGGTTCTCGATCTGTATCTGCCTATAGAGGAGTGAGGCAGATGGTCGCCGGCGCTGGCTAGAGCGGATGCCTTCGACACAGGAACCCCACGAGCACGAGACACATAAGGCCGATCCGCGAGCCCGGCGGAACGCCATCATCATCGTAATCATCGCCGTGATCGTTGGAGCGGCTCTCCTGCATGCTGTGGGTTCGTCAGCGAGCTGGCTACGCGCGTGGGCGGAACGAGACCCTGAGCATGCAGCGCGGGTCGTGTTCGCGCTCTTGGCCGTGAGCGTGTCGGTGCCCATGCTGGGGCTGGCGTTCTTGGCGGCTCGCTTCGCCGCGAGCATCAATCGTGGCCGCCGCTATCCGCCGCAGGATGCCAGACTGACTCGCGACATTCGGGTGCGGGTTGGCGCGGCGGCACAGCGCTTCGCCCGCTTGTACTATCTGTTCGCCGCCGTCGCGGGCGCGATAGCGATTTACGCGCCCGTGTTGTTCTGGCGATTGTATCACGGCTTGTTGGAGCGCGTCCCCTAGGTGCTTGCTTTTACGCAGTTCAATCGGTACGAGCGTGGGTCCGTCGAGCGAATGCTCGCTGAAAGCTATGCGGCGCTGCTGGAAGTCCTGCCAGCCGCAAAGGTGAAGAAGCTGCTGGCGAGCTGGCGGGAGTACGATACAGCTGTCTTCGAGGAGCCCGACACGGTCGGGGCCGCCGGCTTTTGCACGTGCCTGGGTCAAGCAGTTATTGGGTTCGCGTCCTGGAACCCGACGGGTTGGCCCGATGTTGGAGTGATCGGCCATAACTGCATCCTGCCACCTTACGCTGGCAACGGCTTTGGCCAGCGGCAGATCACTGAGGTACTTCGACGGTTCGCGGTTGCTGGTTTTCGCAAGGCGAGGGTGAGCACGGACGAACATTCTTTCTTCGCGCCGGCGCAGCGGATGTACTCGAGATGTGGTTTCGTAGAGGTGGCCCGATACCGGGGTGAGTTGCTCGAGGACTATGCTATGATCGAATACGAGCGCACGCTCGAGGATCTGCGGCCTCGACCGTGATCGTGGCTGTTTGATGGTGACCTAGGGGAAGACCTTTGCACAGTCCATAATAGGAGAGTCGACGGTGAGATCTCGGCGGCCAAGAATCATAACGATACTCGCGGCGTTGCTGTTCGCTGCTACTATCGGGGGTCTCGTTCTCGCCGGTTTGTCCCCGGTGTTTTCCCAAGCTAGCGGTATCGCGTGGTCGGTTTTTGCGGCCATGGGGCTGGGCTACGGATTGTCAGCAGCTGCAAGCGCGGTCGGACTGTGGCGAATGGCACGGTGGAGCATCTGGGCCTTCGGAGCCTGGGGAGCGTTCGTTACTCTCCTGTCGTTCCTCATGGCCGTCGCCAGCGGCGCAACGACCTGGAAGGCAGGGATCGTGGCAGTTCTTGCGGCCCTGACCGTGAGTGGTTTGGGTTGGTATGTAGCCCGGATTCTCTCGCGGGTGGACAGCGAAACAGGGGCTGCGGATATTTGAGGCTGTTATGAGTGAAGGGTCCGAACCACCGGGCGCCCCCTCGGATTCTGTCTTGGGGCTTTCCGCCGAAGAGAAACAGACGCTGCTGCGCTTGGCGCGGCAGACCCTCCACGACTATCTAAGCGGCGGCAAGATTGCTGAGAGCGACTCCGACGAGCCCGCGCTGCTGCAGCCGTGCGCGACCTTTGTCACCCTGTGGCGCCGCGATTCGGGCGAACTGCGTGGCTGCAGAGGTGAATGTCATGCGCGTCGGTCGCTGCTGGAGTCGGTGACGCACATGGCGGTGGCCGCTGCCGTGGATGACTCGCGGTTCGCATCGGTAACGATCGAGGAAGTACCGGACCTGCGCATCGAGATCAACGCGCTCACGTCGATGGAACTGATCGAGCCTGAGGATGTAGTCATTGGGCGACACGGACTGCTGATCGTCAGCGAATACTCGATGGGGTTGTTGCTTCCCGAAGTGGCCGTGAGATACAAGTGGGGCCAGCATGAGTTTCTGAAGGCCGTGTGCCGGAAGGCGGGGATGCCGGACGATGCTTGGAAGAGCGAGGGTACTCAGCTCTTCGGCTTCGAATCGGAAGCATGGGAGGAGAAGTAGTAGCGGGCAAGACCAGAGGGCGTCTGCACTTCACGTTTCGTCGGTCGTGTCCCAGCCGACATTGCTCCCACCAAAAGCAAACTCTTTTTAGCCCGTCACCGTTGGAACGTTGATGCGCTAATGCAAGATAAGAAGAAGCCGTTGTGGAAGTGCCCGAAGTGTGGGAGGCGGTTCGCGAACAAGAACCAGTGGCATTCGTGCACGAAGATCACCGTTGCCGAACATCTCCGCGACAAGACGGCGGTTGCCATCGAGATATACAAAGCGTTCGAGGCGGCCGTGAGGGAATGCGGTCCCGTCCGGGCGCATCCGACCAGAACGCGGATCGGTTTCATCGCCAGGATGACGTTCACGAGTGCCTCGCTAAGGGCACGCTGGATCGACGTCGGCCTTATTCTGCCATATCGGTTGGATAGCACGCGCATCCGAAAGGTCGAGACGTACGGACCGAGTAGCTACGGCCACTATCTTCGGATTCGGGCGATCGATGAGATCGATGATGAGCTGAGTGAGTGGCTACGCGAGGCATACCGACTTGGGAAACAGGAGCATCTCGAGGGCTGGCGTTAGGTAACTGGGTGGAGCGCATGAAGACCGTGATTCCCTTCGTTCTCGTAGTCGCAGCCGTAAGTCAGGCTTGTGGCGTGCAGGATCGCGTGGGCAGATCCGATTCGGCTCCGGTGTCGGAGGGATACTTCACCGGAGCGGAGGGCCTAAGGCTCTTCTATCGGGTCGCAGGCGATCGAGGCGACACGCTGGTCGTTCTGCACGGCGGGCCCGGAATGGATATGGAATACCTCTGGCCTGATCTCATGCCGCTCGCGACCGACCACACGTTGATCCACTACGATCAGCG
Organism: Gemmatimonadota bacterium; assembly: GCA_039588015.1. GTDB lineage: Bacteria > Gemmatimonadota > Gemmatimonadetes > Palauibacterales > KS3-K002 > JASFMO01. Next base: position 18,688 of record JBDHAS010000007.1, read on the forward strand.
TGGCGGTGGAGGGTCCGGGCTTCCCGAGGACACGACGCTACTGTCAATCGAGTATCACGTCCGGGACCTGGAGGCGTTGCGCCAGTACTTCGGGCTCGGTCGGCTCACCATTCTGGCGCATTCGTATGGGCCGGCTCTGGCGGCCCTCTACGCGATCGACCACCCGGATCGAGTGGAGCGGATGGTCTTCGTCGGCCCGGTCCCGCCGCGGCGTGGCGACTTCTTCGACAGGTACAGCGAGAACCTGGCGACAAGATTGCAGCCTGAAGAGCAGGAACGCCTCGGCGAGCTGTGGCCGGCCATGGTATCGGGTCCAAACACGAAGGCGGCGTGCGTCGAGTATTGGTCGATCGCGATGCGACCGCGCTTGGCCGACCCGGATGACGTATCGAAGTTGAAGGGTGACCCGTGTGCGGCGTCCGAACAGGCCATCAGGTTCGGACAGGGAACGACGAGCCCTGCGGTCTTTGCGTCGATCGGGGATTGGGATTTCCGGAGCAAACTCGCAACCGTCGAGGCACCGGTCCTGGTGATCCACGGGGAGCAGGAGCCGATTCCGATGGATCTCGTAGAGGAGTGGATCCTTGCGCTTCCGAATGCGCGTCTGATGCGCGTTCCGAATGCGGCTCACTTCCCCTACGTGGAACGTGCCGAGATCGTGTTTCCGGCGATCGAGCTGTTCCTTAAAGATGAGTGGCCGCAGGCCGCCGCTGCGTTGCGTTAGTCGTAGCGAGGCCCGTAAGATGCGCGCCTAGGGGAGATCGACCATGGTATACACACCTGCCGCGCCACCGCCACCATCCTCGCCCAAGGTCCGCGAGCTTGGCATGCGTTTGTCAGAAGTCGTCCAGGACTTTCAGCGCCGGCATCCCAACATGACAGCAGGCGAAGTGAGGCAGGCGATCCGCTATGCGGCGGCACGGGCCAGCGGTGGGCGGTCGTCCTCGGCCGCTGTAGTCGTGGGAGCGGCCGCGGCGGCCGGCTTCGGCATACTGGGCGCTCTAATGGCCACTCAGTCGGAAGCCAGCTCACGCTTCGTGGTACTGGCGGGGATCATCGCGCTGGGGATCGTCGCGGTGGGGCTGGCGGCCCCACGAAGGAACCGCTGAGGGCTTGAGGGACATGGTCTTCCGCTGCAAAGCGTCCCCGGCTTATTCCCGACATAATGCAGCTGCGGACGGTTAGCTGATGGAACTACCCGCAGCGATCATTCTCACGCTCGCGCTTCTTGGCAGTGGCCCGAAGACCGCGTCGCAGTGCGCGGTCACCGATGCCGCCGTCCGTATCGATCACGTTCCTATCGCCGTCGCCAACCTGGAAGTGGCGAAGCGCACGTACGGGGATTCGCTCGGCTTCAGCTTCAAGCCCGGTCGGTTGCACAGCAATGGCTTGAACAAACTCCACATCCGCTTCCGAGACGGCTCGCAGCTGGAGTTGATCGCGACCGAGTGGACGAGCGATGCCCTGGCAGAGTGGTATGAAGAATTCGTTCAACGTGGTGAAGGTGGCGCGTTTCTGGCGCTCGACGCGGGTGACGTGGATGAAGTAGCCGAACGCTTGAAGGGCCATGGACTCGACGTTGAAGTCACGCGCGGCCCAGCTTTCGACTACGCGTCCTTTCCCATAGGCCATCCGTTGCACCATCTGTTTTTCATTCGAGTCCATACTCGCGCGCCGGATAAGGCCGAGCACCTGTCGCATAGGAACGAGGCTATCGGAATACGCAGCGTGTGGGTCGAGGTGCACGACTCCGCGTTGGTGGGAGCGGCGTTACGGGCACTGGGCGCGAAGCGATGCGGAGAGAGTGCGCACCCGGCCGGATTTCGCGGAGATGCGTTTGCCTTACGCGATGGGATTGTAGTGCTGGTGGAAAGAGCGACCGGAGCTAGGGGAAGTCGCGTGTTGGCCGTGTCCGTAGAGACTAACGGAACAGGCCGCGAAACCTGGTATATGCCGGGGGCTGCCCACGGCCTCTGGCTGGCGCTTGGCGGCGTAGACGTCGAGGCGGGTTGGGCACCGGATCGGCAGAATCCGCGTTCTGGATGCGATCTGGCGACGCAGATTCTGGCGGAGTTCCCGAGCGTGAGCTTGACCCTCTCGGAAGGAGAGGTCGAGGACTATCGTACGGGGCGGTCGGGGCAGGGTTGCCGGGTTGAGATGAAGGGTTCCGCCGTTGCGTTCAGGGAGAGCGGCCAACCGGATATCGCGTTGCGAGAAAGGTTCGCCGCGTCGAATTGGACCGAGGATTATTCGTATGCTGCCGATGGTCCCGATGGCTCGGCCTTTGCCTTCCGCAACGGCCCGGTCCTGTGTGTATTCCGGGCGCACTGGGACGGCGGCGACGACAGCGACCCGACCTATGTGCCGGACGACAGGTATGATGTCGAGGTCGACTGCATGAAGGGCAGCTAGGACGGGGCGGCGACGGCATCGCATGGCCGACCATCGTCGCTAACGTGAGGACCAGGGACTGAACGGAGGTCACGGGATCATGCCAATTGCTCGCCTCGCGCGGTTTCGAGTGAGTGCAATCCTGCTGGTGATAACGTTGATGTCGATCAGCAACGTTCGTGCGCAGGAGGACCTGCGGCCCACTGAAGCGCAGGCGGAGCGATCGCCCGTCGCTACGTTCTCGATCGTGGGCTTCGATCCCGCCACCGGCGAGGTCGGCGTGGCAGTCCAATCGAGAGTCTTCTCGGTGGGCAACGGCGTGATTTGGGGCGAAGCGGGAGTCGGCGTCGTGGCGACCCAGGCTTGGGTCGATGTCAGCTACGGTCCGCAAGCGCTCGAATTGATGCGGCAGGGTCTTTCTCCGGCTGAGGTTGTCGTGCAAGTGCTGGAAGACGACCCCGACCCACACCCAGACGATTGGCCGGAAGCGGGACGGCAGTTCTCGGTGATGAACGCGAAGGGGGAGGTTGCAACGCACACCGGCCCCAAGGCGAGCGACTGGGCCGGCCACAAGATCGGCCGCTACTGTTCGGCCCAGGGCAACATTCTCGCCGGGCCAGAGGTCGTGGATGGGATGGTCGCCGCGTTCGAGGATACCGAGGGTCATCTGTCTCTCCGGCTGCTCGCCGCATTGGAGGCCGGTCAGGCGGCGGGCGGCGATAAGCGCGGCATGCAGTCGGCGGCGATGCTGATCGTGAAGGAGGACGGGGGTGTCTGGCTGAACAACGATGTCGTCCTCCGCCTCCAGGTCGAGGACCACGAACAGCCGATCGAGGAGCTCAGGCGGCTGGTTGAGATCGCCGCCAGGCAGCGAGCGATGTACCAGGGTCGCTGAGCCCCGATACGACGACTAGGCGGCGCCGTTCGAGAAGATGAAGTTCGGCCGCACGTAGGCTACCTGGAAACCAAGTCTCAGCATGTTCCGGAACGAGGGCGCTCCCTTCTGGGGAGTGTCCTCGGCCGTCTCCACCACGAGCATTTTATAGCCCAACCGGCGCGCATCGCTTATCCGCTGCGCCATCAGCGCCGCCTGCGCGCCGCGGGCCCGGTAGTCCGGCAGCGTGGCGGCGAAGTCGACCCAGGCCTGCTCGCCGCTCGCGAATAGCGCTCCGGTAGCCACAGGCGTCGCGCCATCGAATGCCAGGTAATGCCGCCAGCCGGGCCGACCGACCGCTTCGGCGACCCAGCGCCGGGCGGCGTCGGGCCAGCTGAAGCACTCCGCGACGATCCCACCAAACGAGGCCGCATCTCTACTTCCTATCTGGCGCACCGTTAGGTCGGTCGCGACCTTTGGAGGCGGTGAAGTGTCGCGGTACAGCTTCACCCAGTTATTGTAGTGGCTGAAGCCGTTCTCCAGCAAAAGGCGCTCGAGGTCGGCAGGAATCGCTGCCGGGCTCAACTGGACAAAGAAGCGGGAAGCGCCCGCCTGAGCGTAGAGCTTCACCAGCTCCCTCAGCTGCTCGGACGTGGCAGGATCCTTCAGGCCGATCCCAATCACCCTGTTGAGGGCCAGGACGTCCGCGCTTGCGGCGGCGGTTGCGACGGCACCGCCGACATTGGCTTCGATTAGTCCGCATTCCGAGGTGGATTGGGCCGATCCTTCCTTGTAGAAGTCGCTCCAGGCTGCCATCTCCGAAAGCTCGAGGCTTAGCGTGAGGTCCTCTATGTTTGATTGCACTCTACCGTTTCTCCATGTCTTGCGAGCCACGCAACGGGCCGTCGATCTTGCATGCCTGAGGTGACTTCGCAGTTTGTAGCCCGTTCCTAGTCTGGCCGTCCTGCCCGAGCCGGGCGGCCGGCTTCAAGTGGAGATGCGCAAAGAGCGCTCTCGGCACGACATCCCGAGGTTCGTCGCACCCTTCGCCGCGCTTCCGGGTCCCGGCGAAGCAGGCGTGGAATTGGGTATTCGTAGCCGCGACGGTGAGGAACTGAAGGCTGATGTCCTCGATTCGTTATGACGATGTAGCCGACCTCTACGACCTACACGTAAAGGTCGATTTCGACATCCCGTTCTTCTTGAGCGAGGCTCAGAAGACGCCGGGCAAGGTGCTCGAGCTGATGGCGGGCACGGGCCGCGTCTCGGTGCCTCTTGTCGAGGCCGGGGTCGATCTGACCTGCGTCGACGTGTCGAATGCGATGCTGGAGCGATTGCGGGCCAAGCTGCGTGCCAAGGGTCTGTCAGCCGAGGTTCACCAGGGTGACGTGCGCGAGTTGAATCTTGGTGAGCGGTTTGGTTTGGTGATCATCCCGTTTCATTCGTTCTCCGAGCTTGTCGCGCGAAAGGACCAGGTCTCGGCCCTGGGCGCGGCGGCTCGACACATAGAGGCCGCCGGCCGGCTGATCTGCACTCTGCAGAACCCGTCGGTGCGCTTGCAACAGGCCGATGGCGCGCTCCGATTGACTGGCTCTTACGAGATCGAGAGCGGTCGCCTCGTGGTGTCGGGATTCGAACGGCACGACCCGCGGACGAATATCGTATCGCGTACTCAGCTATACGAGCTGTTCGGTGAAGATGGACTCATGGAGTCGAAGCACCTGCTCGAGATGCGGTTCTGTCTCATTGGGCCGAGCGAGTTCGAGACAATCGCCGCCGAAGTAGGCTTGCGGTTGGACGCCTTGTACGGCAACTACAACTACGCCGATTTCGATGAGGAACACAGTCCGTTTATGATCTGGGTGCTGAAATCGAAGTAGGCTGAGGGATGGACTAGAGGTCCGGCGACTAAGGTCGTGAGCGTTCACATGGAGGAATAACAGGGAGATGCCGCAGTGAAGAAAGAGTGTGTAGCCTGCCACCGGGGAGCGGACGAAGTGCCGTTGATTACGTTGGACTACAAGGCCGGGCAGTTTTGGATCTGTCCTCAACACTTGCCGGTGTTGATTCACGATCCGGCGCAGCTGATCGGGAAGCTCCCCGGCGCCGAAGACTTCGAGCCGGCGGATATTCACGATTGAGGTCCGCTCGCAGTGGGGGGGCGCGTCGTCGATCGCCGATCACGGAGAGGAAGTCTGGCGGCCACTATGGCGGAAGCGGGCACCTATCAGCGCATCTACGGGATCGTGAAGAGGATCCCGGCGGGGCGTGTCGCAACGTATGGCCAGGTAGCGAGGCTTGCGGGCATGCCGGGCCACGCACGTCAGGTCGGATACGCACTAAGCGCCTTGCCGGAGGATAGCGGCGTTCCCTGGCACCGAGTAGTCAACGCCAAAGGCGAAGTGAGCAGAAGGTCGGAGCCAGGCTATGAGCTCATCCAGCGCGAGCTACTGGAGGCGGAGGGGATCCCCTTCGATGAGGAGGGACGTCTCTCGCTGTCTGCCTGCCGCTGGACGGCGTTCGCGAACGCCGGGCTTGCCATCGACGAATTCGAGGACGAGTATGGTGGTGCGTGACGCCCTGATAACCGACGGGAGGTGGACTTTGGACTTGCGCACGCGTTCTTGCAAGATCCTGCCGGTGTCGGTCGTGGCAGCGATTCTACTCTGTCCATCTTCGCTGTACTCGCAGAGCAAGAGGTTCGAGGAGTTCGTCGTTACGCCGCCGCTCGTGGGTGAGGTGGCTCCCGACTTCACGCTCCAGACGGTGGACGGCGAGAAGTTCACGCTCAGCGAGGCCTACGCCAAGCAGCCGGTCGTCATCGAGTTCGGCTCCTACACTTGACCGCCATTTCGTCGGCGGTCCGCCGACGTCGAGAAGATTCGGGAAGAATTCGGAAAAGACGTCACGTTCATAATACTCTACCAGCGTGAGGCTCACGCGGGCGAGTACAAGTTCAAGGAAGTGGAGCAACCGGAAACGTTCGAGCAGCGGAAAGAGCTCGCTGCGAAGACGTGTAACGAGCTGAAGATCGCTACGACGGTTGTGATCGACGACATGGACAACTCTGTGCGGCAGGCTTATGGGCGACTGCCGAACAGCGCCTATGTTATAGACAAAGGCGGCAAGATCGTCTTCAAAGAGGCGTGGGCCAAGCCGGACGGCTGGCCCGATATCCTCCACGGTTTGTTGGGCGAGGAGGAAGACTAGGCTTGGTCTGTAGTTCCATGTTGTGAAGTGTGGCCGCCGACCTGAGGAACCGAAGTCGGCGGCCGTTTCAGTTTTGGGATGGGGCGCGTATAGCATTCGGCAACGCTGTGCCGGGACGCTTGAAGGTCCGGAGGCGAGGTTGAGGGAGATTCGGTACTTTGCAGTTGCTGGATCTCCCACACGCAGAGGAGGCTGACGTGGCTCACGTAGGTCGAAGAGTCGTCTACCCATCGAAGCGGGACGCCTGGATAGTCCTATTGCTGTGGGTGGCCGTGCTAGGCATGGGTGCGGCGGCGGTCGCCATCTGGGTCGAGGAAGCTCCGCTCGGCTTTCGTGCCGGGATGTCGGCGCTGCTGGCTGCGACGGTGGCGTTCACCCTATGGGTCTTGTATTCGACCTCCTACACTTTCGACAAAGACGAGCTGATCGTGCGTTCCGGGCCCTTCCGCTGGAAGGTCCCGCTTGACTCGATCCATGAGGCCTTTCCGACGCGTAACCCGCTTTCGAGCCCTGCCTGCTCGCTCGATCGGATTCGCATCCGCTACGGTCGTCGCTGGGGTATCATGATCTCGCCGGAGAACAAGTCGGCGTTCTTACGCGACCTCGCATCGCGCGTGCCAGAATTGGAGATGCGGAGCGATCGGGTCGTGCGACGGTCGGAAGGCTGATAGGCGTCGAACCTGTCTGAACTCGTTGGGAGGATGGTAATGAGAGCTTGCCTGACGCAGGCGTTCCGGTTGAGCGTGTCGCTTCTTCTCGCTGCATCCATCGTACAGTCCACCCTGCACAACGTTTCCGCACAGGAGGCGTATGTGCCGAGTCCGGAGAACTTGGAGGCGCGGGCCTGGTTCCAGGATGCGAAGTTCGGCCTTTTCGTCCACTGGGGCATCTACAGCCTGCTGGGCTCTGGAGAGTGGGTCATGCAGGTGCGCGGTATCCCGGCCTCGGACTATGAGAAGGTCGCGAACTTCTTCAACCCCATCGATTTCAACGCGGAGGAATGGGTCTCGTTGGTGAAGGCGGCGGGCATGCGGTACATCACGATCACGGCTAAGCACCACGACGGCTTCGCGATGTTCGACTCCGAGATCTCGGACTGGGACATCGCCGACCGGACACCGTACGGGCGTGACGTGATCGGGTCGCTGGCCGAAGAATGCCACCGGCAGGGGATCAAACTGTTCCTCTACTACTCGCAGCTCGACTGGCATCATCCGGACTATTTCCCACGCGGACGAACGGGTCGCTCCGCCGGCCGGCCGGAAAGTGGCGAGTGGTATCGGTATCTCGACTTCATGGATGCGCAGCTGCGCGAGTTGCTGAGCAACTACGGCGAGATCGGCGGAATCTGGTTCGACGGGATGTGGGACCGCCCGGACGCCGACTGGCGGCTGGAAAGAACTTACTCGCTCATCCACGAGTTGCAGCCGCAGGCTATGATCGGCTCGAATCATCACGTAACGCCGTATCCGGGCGAGGACTACCAGATGTTCGAGAAGGATCTGCCGGGCGCGAATACAGCGGGCTTCAATACGACTGAGATCAGCCAGCTGCCGCTCGAGACGGCTGAGACGATCAACCGGTCGTGGGGGTTCAACATCACGGACCGCTCTTACAAGAGCACAGCGGAGCTGGTGCGTTACTTGGTTCGGGCAGCCGGGAGCGACGCGAATTTCCTGCTCAATGTGGGGCCGATGCCGAACGGCAAGATTCAGCCGGAGTTCGTCAGCCGATTGCATGAGATGGGCGACTGGCTGCGCGAATACGGTGAGTCGATCTATGGGACCCGTGGCGGCCCGATCGATCCGGCGCCCTGGGGCGTGACTACCCAGCGCGAAGGTACCGTCTACGTGCACGTTCTGGATTGGAGCGCGCCGGTGCTGGCCATCCCCGGGCTACCGGTTCGTGTGCTCTCGGCGCGGCTGTTACGTAATGGCGCAGCGGTCCCTTTCGAGCAGGTGGACGACGCGGTCGTCCTCAGGTTGCCGGAGCGGCCTGCAGATGTCGTAGACGAGATCGTCGCGCTGTCGCTCGAACGCTGAACGGATCCCCGAGAGTGCACGCCAACGAATACTGGGAAGACCCCGAGCGGGTCGAAGACTTCGCCGGCCGCCCACCGGATCAACGCCTTATGGAGCTGCTGGAGGCTTTCCCCGAGCCAAGGCGTGTGCGCGTGCTGGATTTGGGCTGCGCGGGTGGCCGGAACACCATCGTGCTCGCCGAGCGAGGGTTCGACTTTCACGCCATCGACACATCGGTTGCCATGGTTGAGAAAGCGCGCCAGCGAGTGGCGGGCGTGGTCGGTCGCGCGGAGGCGGAGAATCGCGTTGGGCTGTGTCGGATGGAGGACCTCGGACGCTTCGAGTCGGAGTCGTTCGACCTGGTTGTGGCGCTCGGCATCTACCAGAGCGCCGAGAGCCAGGATCAGTGGGACCGGGCCGTCGACGAGACGATCCGGGTTCTTGCTCCCGGAGGACGGGTGCTAGTGGCATGCTTCAGCCCTCGGTCGGAGCCCAGAGGAGAGAGCATGCGTCCGGTCCCTGGCGCTCCGCACATGTACGAAGGAATGGAGTCGGGACCTTTGTTGTTACTGGAGGCGGAGGAGCTCGATGCGTGGATGCATCGGCATGGGCTGGAACCGATCGTCACCACCGAGGCGGTGGTCGTGCAAAAGGACTCCGGCCATCGGGTCACGGTGAACGCCTTCTACAGTAAGGCATGAACCGAATGGAGCGTGCAGCCATTCGATCAGGGAGCGTTGCAGCGATGAGTGTTCGAGCGATGAGAATCATAGGTCTGTTGGCTGTGCTGTTCTGGCTAGCGCCGGCGACATCGTCGGCACAGAGCTACCTATCGGAGGACGGTGCCGTGAGGGTCGCACTGGTGAAGATGCCGTACACAGGCTCGCGCAACGTGCCAGAGCTGTCGGGTGTGCCCGATTACCTGGCCGAAGGAGGCATCGAGGGCCGGTTGGAAAGGCTGGGCGCGACGTTGAAGCCGATGAGCACTGTGGCGTTGACGCCGGAGGAGCAACGGGAGTACGGGGAGTGGCATCGGCTGGGGCTGGCGAACGGTCACCTGGCCGATATCGTGGCACAAAACCGCCGCGAGGGTCACCTGACGGTTGGCTTGTTGGGTAATTGTAGCTCGCTGATGGGAATGCTGGGCGGCCTGCAGCATTCGGGACCGACGCGCCGCCCCCTCAGGGTCGGTCTGGTCTGGATCGACGCGCACGGCGACTTCAACACGCCGGAGACGACGCTGAGCGGAATGCTCGGCGGCATGCCTGTGGCCGTCTCGGCCGGTCTCGCGTTGACCAACCTGCGGCTCAAGTCGGGACTCGATCCGGCGCTGCCCACCAAGTACATCGTCATGGCAGCCGTGCGGGACACCGATCCGCTGGAGCAAGAGCTGATCGATCGCTCCGACATCGAGATGGTGACGGTCGAGGACATCCGGTCCCGCTCGGAGAACGTTCGGAGTCAGATGGAGCGGCTGTCCGAGATTACTGACGTGATCTACGTGCATATCGATATGGATGTGCTGGATCCGGCCGAGGTCACAGGGCACTCGCTGACGGTACCCGACGGTCCCACGAGCGCTGAGCTGGCGGCGGCGCTGGCCGAGATGTTCGAGTACGAGAAAGTGGCGGCGTTGGGGATCGCTTCGACTCCGGCTTGGGAGCGGGATCCGAACGGTATCTCGCGCGAGGCGGCTTACAGGCTGATAGTAGGAGCGCTAGAGGGGAAACAGAGCCGCTGACTCCGTTCGCCTAGGTCAATCTCTGTCGTCTAGCGGGCGCTCGTTCACAGCCGAGATTTGCAAGTTCATCCTCCACTCGAGGAGGTACGCCGTGATGCGGACCAAGCCGTTCCTTCCGCTGACGATTCTTGTCGTGATGATCGCGGTTGAGGGCAAAGCGCAGACGCCGGGTGCTTACCTCGGTGACCTGAGCTGGCCGGAAGCCGAGCGGAAGCTCGCGCAGTCGCCGCTCGTGATCCTACCGTTCGGGGCCGGCGCGAAGGAGCACGGGCCCCATTTGCCGATGAACGCCGACCGCAAGGTGATGGAGTACTTGTGCCAGCAGGCCGTCGATTCGCTGGACGTGTTGGTGGCGCCTCCGATCTTGCACGGGTGGTTCCCCGCGTTTCGCGACTATCCTGGGACGGAAGTGCGGGACCCGGAGGTCTTCTCTCGGTTCGTTCTCGAGGTGGCGCGCTCGCTGGTCGAGCATGGCGCTCAGCGTATCGTCTTCCTGAACACCGGCATTACGAGGGCGACCGGACTTCCGATCGCCATCGCTGCTAGAGAGATCAGGGTGGAAACGGGCACGCCGACGCTGGTCGTGTCGTGGGACGACCTGGAAACCGCGGAGATCGAGGCGCTCGCAGAACAACGGATGGGGGGCCACGCCGATGAGCTCGAGACATCGATCAATCTGTTCCTGCAGCCGGAGCTGGTGAGTCCCGATCTTCCGCCGGCCGACTACCGGGAAAGCCGCCGAGACTATCCCGGCTATCAGCCGGGCCTGTTCTCGCGCGATCGGAACGACCCAGCCTACTCGGAGACGGGTTACTTTGGCGATCCGAGCTTGGCGACCGCCGAGAAGGGCGAGATCGCGCTGGGGATCATGACGAGGCAGTGGCTGCGGGCCTTGAGAGGTTTCTCGGAGGCACCGCTGGGCTTCTAGACTAACGGCGGTGGACGTCGCGTAGGTGACGCTGCGCAAGCGAGACCGGCATCGAGAGGAGTGATGACTATGGCTTGGAAGGTCGTGGACAAGTATCGCCTCGTCCGGGCTCTCCCTTCATGCAGGTGCCGTGTGCCTCGGCCCTAGAGCGACTCGAAACGTCCCTGGAAGAATCGCAGCTTCGCGGGCTCGTAGACGAACTTGAGTCCTTTGATCTCCTCCCTCCGTTCGTAGACCCGCTCGATTCCCTCCGCCACGGCTTGCATGTGGTCGTTCGTGTAGACGCGGCGCGGGATGGTCAACCGCACCAGTTCCAGCGCCGGACGGTAGTTCTCGCGGGTCTCCGGGTCGCGCCCCTTCGAGACGTTGCCGCGCTCCATGGCTCTGACACCGGTCTCGGCGTAGATCTCCGCCGCCAGCCGCTGGGCGGGGAACTCGTCCTGGTCGATGTGGGGCAAGAATGCTCTAGCGTCTAGGAAGATGGCGTGACTGCCCGGAGGCGTGACGATGGGAATTCCAGCCTCTAGTAACAGCCGACCCAGATACTGGGTCTGCTCGACGCGTGAACGGATGTAGCGGTCGTCGACCATCTCCTCGATGCCGCGTGCGATAGCGGCGAGGTCGGCGGTGGCCAGGCCGCCGTCGGTGACGTTGCCTTCATAGATGCGGATCATCTCGAGCGCTTTATCCGCGAGGTCGGCGTTCTCGCGGAAGCAGAGCACGCCGCCGATGTTGATCAGGAAATCCTTCTTGCCGCTCACCGTGCAGCCGTCTCCGTACAGCATCATCTCGCGGAGGATGTCCCTGATGCTGGTGCTGTGGTAGCGGGGGTCGCGGCTCTGGATCATGTACGCGTTCTCGGCGAAGCGGGTGGCGTCGAAGTAGACCGGGATGCCCGCCGACCGGCAGAACTCGTAGACCTCCTTCATGTTGTCCATGCTGCACGGCTGCCCGCCGGCCATGTTGACGGAATGCTCGAACGAGATGTAGGCGACCTTCTCGGCGCCGTGCTCGTCGAACAACGCCCTGAGCTTGGCGAGGTCGATGTTCCCCTTCCACGGGAAATCGCTTTCGGGGTTATGGGCTTCGTCGACGATGACATCGACGAAGACGCCGCCGGCCAACTCCTGATGCAGCTTCGTGGTCGTGAAGTACATATTGCCCGGCACAAACTGGCCGTCCTCGATGCAGATCTGGCTGAGGATGTGCTCGGCGGCGCGGCCCTGGTGCGTGGGTATGACATGCTCGTACCCGGTGACGTCTTGCAGAACTTCTACTAGACGGCGGTACTCGCTGCTCATGGTGGTGCTGGCGCGCACACCTTCGTAGGCAGCCCACTGATCGGTGCTCATCGCCGTGGTCCCCGAGTCGGTCAACAGGTCGATGGTCACGTCGGCGGAGCGTAGCAGGAACGTGTTGTATCCGGCGGCTCGGATCGCCTTCTCACGTTGACCGCGGGTAAGCACGCCGACCTTTTCGATGGTGTGGATCGTGTAGGGGAAGGTGTCGAAGGTGTAGGGCTCGAGCGTGGGAAAGACCCAGTGATATTCCATCTGGTCACGCCAGGTGCCGGTGACCGACGCCTGAAGCCCGGTCACCTTTTCGCGCTGCTCGATCAGGCCTATGATAGCGTCCGCCACCTGGTCGAGTTGGTCGTTCGTCATCGCGAGGCGTGGGATCTGGACCGGTAGCAGGTTGTCGCGTTCTACCAAACCCTGCGCGGTGGCGCGGACTCCCGACATCAGGTAAAGCGCGGCCGACAACGTATCCTGCTGATGCTCCTTTGCGTTGGGTAGGAACTCGTCTGCAAGGACATACGCGCCGTCACAGCCGCGCTCGAGCGGCACGCCCCCGTCGCGGAGTCGCTGCGTGAAGCGCTCGGTTTGGTGCATGACCCAGTGCACTTCATCCTCGTTGCACATCTCCGTGATGCCGCGGGCGAGGACCTCCATGGTGCGGCCGGCCATGCCTCCGTATGTGTGCAGGCCCTCGAAGACGACGACCTCGTTGATGAATTTCTCGTGGTCATCGGGGTTGTCGGTGGCGAGGATGCCGCCGGTGTTGCACTTGGGATCCTGGGCGCCGTCCATCAGGAAGATGTGGCAGGTCTTGGCGATCTGCTTGACGATATCGGCGATCGAGCGATCGACCTGACCCGGCTCGTGCCGCTGGATGTACCAGGCGTTCTCGATAACGCGCGAGCCGTCGCAGATCAGCCGCTTTCCGTACCGGTCGGCCAGGGCCCGGACGCCGCGCAAGTTCTCGAGGCTGAACGGGTGTTGCCCGTCGGCGAACGCCTGCAGACCGACGAACGCCACGTTACCCGCTTCGAGCGTCTCTTCCAGTCTCTCGAGGTCCATATTCCCGGTGAAGACGGGCTGCCTGTAATCGCGCGTGTCCGGGTAGTTGATTCCTAGGGGACCCAATACATCGAGCTTGGTGCGGGCATTGCTCGGCACGACGGAACCCGCCGGGGCCATGGTCGTGACCACCAGCTTGACCGAGCCGAGGTTGTTGTGCGTCGGACACACGTAGGTGTGGCCGAGGACCTCGCGCACCGCCGCTTCCAAAGTCTCGAAGTTGCGAGAGCCGGCGTAGGCTTCGTCTCCGATCAGCTGCCCTGCCAGCTGGTCCTGGCTGAAAGCGCTGGTGCCCAGCGAGCACATGTCGAAGGTCACCTGCGCAGGCGTCAGGTTGAAGACGTTGAAGCGGGCCTCCGCGAGGTGCTTCTTGCGCTCTTCAATGGTCGGAAAAGATAGAAGCCTTACAGTCTTGATCTTGTGCGGTTCGTGGCTCACCACTGCCTCCTGTCGTGGCCTGAACTGGCTGAGTCATTCCTGGTTGGAGCTGGGCGGACAAGCTGGCGAAGATACTCAGGCAATCCGCCGTGCGACAAGTGTTCGCGATGCGGGGTTGCAGGGAGGTGGTCGGAAGCTGCACGTTGTCAAGCCTGACCCGACAAAGCGAGGATACGCGATGATCTGGAATGCTCTCGAGAAGCACCGAGACGCCGGTCTGCTGGTTCTGCGGCTGGGATTCGGCTTGGGATTCCTGTTCTACCACGGCTGGGGCAAGCTGACAAGCGGCCCGGAACGCTGGGCCCAGGTCGGAGGCGCTATGGAGAATTTCGGGACCGGATTCGGCCACACGTTTTTCGGGTTCATGGCCTCCTTCTCCGAGTCGATTGGCGGGCTGTTGATCGCGCTGGGGCTGTTCTTCCGTCCCGCGTGCGTTCTCCTTTTCTTCACGATGTTCGTGGCCACGGTCAATCACTATGCTACGGGCCGCGGCAATCCGGGGCATTCGGCAAAGAACGCGATTCTGTTTTTGGGTCTGCTGTTCGTCGGGCCGGGCCGGTATAGCCTGGACCAGTGGATCGCCGACAGAAAACGCCGCGAGGGCTGAGACAGCCCGATCGGGCGAAACCTGAGAGCACAGCGGCCGGCTGTCAGAACGCGCGCCGGCCTCCGCGGGAGGTGAGATGGAGGAGTCATTAACGCTTGGCGGTGGCATGTGGCGGCGTGCGCTGAGCTTCGTATCGGGGCTGGGCATGGCCGTCTTCTCGATAATGACGATCGAACATTTCTATGCCGCCAATTTTCCGGAATCGATCTTCGAGGGATCCTTCTGCGACATCAGCGCGTTCTTCAACTGCGACGCTTCGGCGTATGCCGGGATCTCGTCGTTGGCGGGCGTACCGCTCGGCTACTTCGGTCTGTTCGTGGGGATCCTGGTCGCAGTGGGCGCCGTGTTCCCGTCAGTCACTTTTGAGCGAACGAACAAGACGATCTCGTTGCTGAACGCGGCAGGCGTTGTCGTTCTAGTGGTATACTCGGTCTTCTTCTTGGGAAGTCTCTGCCTTCTGTGTAGCGGGTTCTACATCTTCTCGTTGGTCAGCTTCTTCCTCTTCTGGAGGTACGGTATCGATAGAGGGGGCGGCTTCTTGGGTGGCTGGTTCCGACCGTCGCTCAAGCATTTGGTCGTGTTCGCCGTACTAGCGTTATTGGGGGCTTCCGGATTCACACTTTACACCGATGCGAGGCGGATGGCACAGTCGGGCGGTGTCGCCGCGCGGGCCGTGAAAGAATACTACAACCTCGCCACCGTCGAGTGGCCCAGCTTCATCTCGCCGTTTTGGACGGCGAAGTCGACCGAGAACTTCGAGGATGCGCCGATCCGGGTCGTCGAATACGGGGATCTGCTTTGCTCGGACTGCCTGATACTCCACAGGCAGTTGCAGGAGCTGAAGGCCGAGTTCGAGGGCAAGATCAACATCGCGTTTCAGCTCTTTCCGCTCGAGGCCAAATGCAACGATGTCGTAGAAAAGGACCTGCATCCGGGAGCGTGTGATGTGTCCTATATGGCGGCCTACGATCCGGAGAAGTTCCTGGCCATCCACAACGAGATCTTTGACAATTTCCGGCGCGCACGCAGGGAAGAGGCGTGGCGTACGGAGCTTGCCAGCCGCTTCGATGTAGAGGCGGCGCTGGACGACTCGGCGACGATCGCGCTAGTCGATCGCATGATCCAGACCGGCAAGGAGTATGAGAAGACGCACGAGAAGTACGCGCACGGCATAAGATCTACACCGACGATGATCGTGAACAACCGAATGCTCATCGGGACGCTGCCGTACGAGCAACTGCGTGCGATCTTCCAGGCTCTGGTCGAAGAGGCCGAAGGCGACGAGCGTAGGTTCATTGAAAATTGGGTAGAGGAGTAGGTGGCCGGCAGCAACGTGATCGGAGGCGGCCGATGATCGACGGTATCGGTGGAACGTTCATCTTCTCTAATGATGCGAAGCGGTTGGCTGACTGGTACAGCGAGCACCTGGGTCTGGAGTTCGAGGGATCGGCAGAACAAGGTGCGTTCTACCAGACGTTCTGGGGTCTGGACGCGGTGGATGCATCCCGGAAGGTCGACACGACGTTCTCGATCATGCAGGCCAAGATCGTGCTGGAGGAGAGGAGCGTCGACGCGGAACCCGAAGACATGTACGGCGACCAGCCGTTCATGGTGAACCTGCGGGTGCTCGACATCGATGCCGTCCTCGAGTCCTTGTCGTCCAAAGGTGTCGAGGCCATCAAGCGCGAGGACTACGACTACGGTCGTTTCGCCTGGGTCCGTGACCTGGACGGCAACCGCGTCGAGCTGTATCAGCCTCTAGCGGGTGGATAGGCTCGACGGTCTGCTGGCCTCTGCCACGCTCGTGGCGGGCGCGCTCATCCTATCCGCGCTCCTCTGGGTAGCCCTTGTCTCGGTGCGGGAAGACGAGCCTCGCGCCGCTGGACGGGCGGTTCCCATCGGCGCCCTTCTGTCGCTTCCCTATTTCCTCGTTGGATTCATCGGTTTCGAGGGCCGAGCATGGGCCGCGGCTCTGCTTCTCTCGCTGACCGCGATCGGGCTCATCGTGTTGGTACTTCCCATTGGCAGGAGTCGTCTCGAGCAGGACGAAGTGCCGCGCGGCAGGATCGACGAGCGGGATATCATGTTCTCGAGGCGGCTGCTTCAGGTGGGCTCACCGAGATTCGAGGGGTACTACGCCGCGAACCCGGAGAAGCGGGCACTCGACGATGAGTTCCGAGCGCACCCGGGATTGCTGGAGAAGGGATCGACCCAACACGACCCGTACACGTTCGCCGCCGCCGACGCATCGTTCACGACGGTGGAGGCCTTGAGGCCCATAGTGGAAGGCGCTCCCGCTCCCGAGGCGGTCTCGAGCGATCCGGCGCGGGTAACGACGTTCATCAAGAGCTGGGTCCGCAAGATGGGAGCGGTCTCGGTTGGGGTCACCCGACTGCGAGAGTACCATCTCTACACCGTCATCGGTCGCGGCGAGAAATACGGTCGGCCGGTCGAGCTGAATCACGACTATGCTGTGGCGCTGACGGTGGAAATGGACAAGGAGATGGTCGATCGGGCGCCGATGGGACCCATCGTGATGGAGTCGGCGCGGCAGTACCTGGACTCGGGCGCCATGGCGGTTCAGCTGGCCGAGTTCATCCGCAACTTGGGCTACGAGGCGCGGGCTCACATCGATGGAAACTATCGGGTCGTCTGCCCGCTGGTCGCGCGTGACGCCGGGCTGGGAGAGATCGGGCGCATGGGCCTGCTGATGACGCCGGAACTGGGCCCGCGGGTGAGGATCGCCGTGGTGACGACGGACCTTCCCCTCGTTACGGATGAGCGCCGATTCGATCCGACGATGATCGATTTCTGTGTGCATTGCAGCAAATGCGCGGATGCCTGTCCCAGCGATGCGATCCCCGTGCACGGCAGGATCGAGGTCGACGGCGTCAAACGCTGGCAGATCGATTCGGAGGCCTGCTTCACCTTGTGGTGCAAGATGGGAACGGACTGCGGTCGCTGCATGTCGGTCTGCCCCTATTCGCACCCGAACAACTTGCTTCACAACCTGATTAGAAGAGGCGTGCGCAACTCGTCGTTGTTCCGGCGCCTGGCGATTTGGATGGATGATGTTTTCTACGGTAAGCCGCCGGCGCCGTCGCCGTTGCGAGAGTGGATGAGATCAAGTTGAGAGCTGTAGACGCGTGAGTGGGGCCGGCCGGTGGACCCTCTCGCTTCATGTCGCGCAACGCCGGGCCACGGTCGCGTTAGGGCCGGGGCGCTCCAAATGTCCGCTCGGAGGATCCACCGGCCGGCCTTTCGGCGGCTCATGACTACTGTGTCCGACCACTAAAACTCCGCCCGAATGGTGTCACCCGGTGTCGTCGAGGCGAGAATGCCCGTGAATGTCTTCATTCTGTCCGTTCTGGGCTCGCCGATGTGTAGCGTGTAGCTCCCCTCGGTGAAGACCATCGGCGTGAAGTGATCGCCGCTGATTCGCAGTGTGTAAACAGTTTCGCCCGAGCTCTCCTGTATCACCTGGACGACAGGGTCGTTCATGCCGGTGACCGCGAGCGTCGGTAGGTGAGCGACGGGCGTCCGGCCGTAGTTGTCGAGCTGCCGGAAGACGACCGGCCAGCCCGGGTAGGGAGCGTCTCCCGCAGTCGGGTCCGCCCAGCGAGGCCAGGCGGCCAGGCTGATTGTACGGTTCGCGCGATTGAAGCGCGCGATCCCGTATCCGGGGGCACGCTGGTGCAGGCGAGTCGGCTCCTTGTCGTAGCTGTGCGGGTTCGCAACCGCGTGAACGGTCATCTTGTTGCCGAACCCGTCCTGGTGGTCACCGGTGTAACGCGGTGAACCGGGTTCGCGGTTGGCTCCTGGAGTCGGCGGAAACCAGCGGCGCGGCCAGAAGTTGGCAATCGATGGGACACACAATGCGTAACCAGCGTCGCCCCACTCGTCGATGCCGTACTGGATGGTGCTGGCCAGGTGCTGGTCGCCTGCCAGGTGAACCGCGAACCCCCGGCGAGCCACTTGCAAGGCTCTGTTGCGACCCGATTGCGGCCAACCGTTCGAGTCCATGTCGCTGGCGGTCCTCTCGTTCGCCGCATAGTCGCCGGGCGCGAGAATCTCGAGGGACGGGATGACGGCTCCACTGGCGGCGCTGTCGGGAAGCGTGGCGACGTTCGCGAATATCGTCTGCGACAGCATCACCTTCATCCAGGCACCGTCGCTCCAATCGTCAGCCCAGTGCCTGAGGAACGACAGTTGTCGTTCTCCGAGCAGGGTCGCGCCCGGTACGTCAGCGCCCGTTATCGGGTCGAAGGACTGATTCTGAGGCCAGCCGTTCCGAACCTCGGCTTCCGGAATCAGAGGCGCGGGCGCCGATTTGAACTTGCGATCCTCGATCACCGCGAAACTGACGCCGCCGTAGAGGATGTCGGTGTAATACACCCCGATGCCTTGATCCGCGGGCGCCGAGTCGTAGGGATCGGGCAGGTGACTGGTTTGGGTTCGCTGCACCATGTTGACCCAATCGGGCGGCATCTTGTAGCCGCCCTTGTCCTGGGCGGCGGAGCCAGCGAGGCTCGAAGGAGTCGCGATTCCGCCCGCGCCCCAGATGTTGCCGTGGTAGACGTCGTGGTCGTCGGGGATGGACACCGACGGTATCTCTGCCGTCAGTTCGCCGAACGCCCAGTGCCACAGGTACCACTTGTACAGGTAGTCCTCGTACGGGCGCGCGCGGTCCGCTCGCGTGGGACTGGCGCCCTCGTAGACCTGGTCGCCGCTGAAGAAGAGGAAGTCGGGCTCGTGCGCGGAGACGTGGCGGACGATGTCGCTGTGCGGGAACCAGACCCCCCAACTCCACGGGAACGTCCCACGGTCGACTCCGGGATGGGCGACGTTGTGGTTTCCGGTGAACGCCGCCACGACGATCTCGTCCTTATCTATCGGGTCTTTCCGAATCATACCTTCCAGGTAGAACGTGCGCGTCGTTCCATCCGTAGCGTGGAGCGTATAGGCGAGCCGGTAGGGTGAATCGCGCGAATCGTCCCGCCCGTCCAGCTTGAACGTCGCGGTGTAGCCGGGAACTACGACTCGGCTGCTGGCGACGGTTTCCCAGGACGAGCCTTCCCGCACCTGGAAGCCCACGCTCAGGCTGTCCGAGGAACCGAGCGGCATCAGCTGGGCCGTCAGCTTGAGCTTCCCTCTGCTGAGCGTGTGATGGCTGCCGAGGATTGGGCCGCCTGTCCGCTCGTCGTGCGCATCGAGCTTGCTGCCGTCGACGCGCAAGCGCCGAAACCAGAAGCCGCTCGTATCATCGTTCGACGTGTGCGAGACGAGCGCGATGTTGCCGACGAGCCTCTCCCGGGCTACGGGGCCAACGTTCAGGGCGATCGTCTCGCCTTCGCTGGCAGCGTGAGTCGCTGCCAGGCTCAGCATGTAGCCTCCCGCAGATAGCTTTGCGGAGATGCTGAGAGCGACCGAGTCGATATATGAGAGGCCCGCATCACTTTCCGCGACCAGGCCGTCTTCTTTCTCGAAATCGCTGACGAACAGCCTGCCGCGCCGGTCGATGCCGGCGTACAGTCCGGCCGACTCCCCATAGCTGTGATGGATGAGAGCGGCCGCTCGGTAGTCCAGTCCCGCGCCGGCGCCGATCAAGAACCCGGCGCTGCCGGCCTCCGACGCTAGCCCGGCCGGTCCGGTCGGGCCCAGCGTGACGGACAGTTCGAATTCGCCGTCCGCGGAACTGAGGCGACGAGCCAGCAAGTGGACCGTTCGCATGGGACCGCTCCCAATGCACTCCAGCCTGCCGTCCTTCACTCGCCAGTCCTGAAGCCGGTTGGCCCAGAAGCCGGGCCCGACCCAGGTACGGTCGGAGCTCGTCGCCCACGTGCTCTCGAACGGCGAGATCGTTCCTTCACGCTCACAGGCGATGAAGGCTGAGACCAGCGCCAGAATGACCGGTGCGATCCTCATGCTACCTCTCAGTCTGCACATAACGGTTTGGTGGGTCTTGAGCGAACCGACGCCGAGATTCTAGCTTGCCTGAGTAACTTCGCGTTGGCTGGACCGGCTTGGCAACAAGGAAGGTGACCGAGATGAATCGACGACAGAGGCATGCGCTGCTGGCATTGGCTTTGTGTTGCGCGTTCTTCGCATGCAGCGACGGCTCCGATGCCCCGGCGGACCGCGCCGCCGAGGAGCGGCTCAATTTCGTGCTCTTTATCATCGACGATCTCGGATGGATAGACACGGGCGTCTATGGCAGCACGTTCTACGAGACGCCGAACATCGACCGCCTGACGATGTTGGGCGCGAGGTTCACGCAGTTCTACACCGCCAGCCCGGTATGCTCGCCGACGCGCGCCAGTATCATGACCGGCAAACATCCGGCGCGGCTTCAGATCACCAATTGGATCGGCGGTGAGCAGAAGGGTAGGCTTCTGCAAGCGGACTACCTTCGACAATTGCCGCTGGATGAGATCACGTTAGGCGAGGCCTTCGAGTCGGCGGGCTATGTGACGGGCTACATCGGCAAGTGGCACCTTGGGGCGGAAGGCTTCCTGCCGGACTCGCAGGGTTTCGACACGACCATCGCGGTCAACCACGCGGGTCAACCCGGCTCCTATTTCTATCCATACGAGAACGACAGTTGGCCGATCACCAATGTCCCGAGCCTGGAGGACGGGGTGCCGGGCGACTATCTGACGGATCGGCTGACGGACGAAGCGTTGACTTTTCTTGACGAGCACGCGGACGAGCCATTCTTCCTGGTCTTCTCGCACTATGCCGTTCACACGCCGCTCCAGTCGAAGGAGAGCCTGTCGCTGAAGTACGAAGCGAAAGCGGCTGCGCTGCCCGAGATCGAAGGGCCAACGATGAGGCCAGAGGGCACACGTGCCCAGACCAAGCAGCGCCAGGACCACGCCGTCTATGCCGGCATGATCCAGAGCACCGACGAGAGCGTGGGCCGCGTACTCGATAAGCTGGAGCAGCTGGGTTTGGATTCGCGGACCGCTGTTGTGTTCGTGTCCGACAACGGAGGGTTGAGCACGCTGGTGAAAGGGCGTACCAGCATGCCGACATCCAACCTTCCGTTGCGGTCCGGAAAGGGGTGGCTGTACGAGGGCGGGATTCGTGCTCCGTTGATCATCCGGTGGCCGGGCGCGATGGTCGGGAGCCGGACCATCGAGCAGCCTGCGACGAGTATGGACCTCTATCCCACCCTGCTCGAGATGGCCGGCATTCCCGCGAAACCGGCGCAGCACGTCGACGGTATCAGCTTAGCGCCGGCGTTGGAAGGTTGGGGTGGCTCCGAGCACGAGGCGCTATTCTGGCACTTTCCGCACTATCATGGTTCGGGCAACGTGCCTTCCGGCGCGGTCAGGGTAGGCGACTACAAGTTGATCGAATGGTTCGAGGACGGTCGCGTCGAATTGTACGACCTCGCCGCTGACTTGGGCGAGACCGAGGACCTGGCGGTTGTGATGCCGGAGGTGACAGAGGAACTGAGAACGCTGCTGGACGAGTGGCGCGAGCGTGTCGGCGCCGGAATGCCGTCGCTAAACCCCGATTGGACCGAGTCCGTTGGCGAGGGCTCAGGCCGCTGACGCCCTCCTCACGACGGAGGTGCGGGGAAAGGTGCTCGCTGGCTGTACACGCCGGGCGCGACCATATTCGCTCATGGATCTTTCCAACGGTAGCGGTGTCTGCCTCTGGATGGGCCAAAGGATGAACACGAGATCTCTACTGATTGTCGCATCGGCGTTAGCCTTGTCGCTGGGAGCGGGCCTCGGGTGCGGCGGTGAAGAGAGCGGTTCCGAGGCTGAGGTTCGGCCTTGGGAGGCCGAGGGCTACACCGGATCCGAAAGCTGCCGTGAGTGCCACGAGTATTTCTACCAACTATGGGCTCCTTCTCATCACGGTTTGGCGATGCAGCCGTTCACCGCGGAGTTGGCGCGAGCCGAGCTGACGACGACGCAGCAGGAATTCGTCATCGGGGGCTACGCGTACGGCCTAGAGGTCGACGCCGAAGGTGGTTGGCTGCTGGAACGAGGTCCCGACGACACTCAGAGATATAGAGTCGAACACGCACTCGGCGGTAAGAACGTCTACTACTTCCTTGCGCAGACCGAGCGCGGGCGGCTTCAGGTGATCCCTCTTGCCTACGATGTCCGCGAGATGGAGTGGTTCGACGCAGCCGGAAGCATGGTGCGGCATTTCGGGGACCGTGAGGACGAGCCGCTACACTGGACCGACCGGCTGCTCACGTTCAACACATCCTGCCATGGCTGCCACGTCAGTCAGCTGTCGACGAACTACGATATCAATACCGACAGCTACCGAACGACGTGGGCCGAGCCCGGCATCAATTGCGAGACCTGTCACGGGCCGGCCGACGAGCATATCCGCGTCTTCCGCGAGGCGCCCGAAGGTTCAGCGCCGGAAGACACGGCGATCATCGGATTGAAGGAGTTCACGGTTGAGCAGACGAACTCAGCCTGTGGCGTTTGCCACGCCAAGGGCTATTCGCTAACGGCGTCGTACCAACCCGGCGACCGCTTCTTCGACAACTATGTGCTCATGACGCTCGAGCACCCGGACTTCTATCCCGATGGCCGCGACTTGGGCGAGAACTACACGTACACGCTCTGGCTCGCGAGCCCGTGCGTCCAGGCGGGTCAACTGGATTGCCTCCACTGTCATACCTCCAGCGGGCGCTACCTATTCACCGACGACAAGAACGGGACCTGTCTGCCGTGTCACGAACGACACGTGAGTGACGCGCCGGCGCACACTCATCATCCCGAGGGCAGCGCGGGCAACGAGTGCGTCGCGTGCCACATGCCTAAGACCACGTTCGCGCGCATGGAGCGGAGCGACCACTCGATGCTGCCGCCGACCCCATCCGCTACCCTCGAGTTCGGTTCGCCGAACGCGTGCAACGCCTGTCACGACGATCGCGATGCCTCCTGGGCGGATCGCTGGGTGCGGGAGTGGCGCGCGCGCGACTACCAGGCCCGCGTCCTTCAACGCGCTCGGCTGATCGATGCGGCCCGAAGGGAGGACTGGTCGCTGCTACCGCAGATGCTGGAGTACCTGACGAGTGGCGACCGCAACGAAGTCTACGCCGCTTCGCTGGTTCGACTGCTGATGGCCTGCGAGGATGAACGCAAGTGGCCGGCGATCATCGAGTCCCTGGAGGATCCGTCGCCGTTGGTACGTGCGAGCGCGGCAGATGCGCTGATCGGCAACTTGACGCTCGAGACCGTGCCGCTCTTGCTCGAAGCTGCCCGCGACGAATACCGGTTGGTGCGGATTCGTGCCGCGTCGAGCCTGGCGAGCGTTCCCCGCGAGATGGTTCCGGTGGAAGCCCGCCGGGACGTCGATGCGGCGGTGGCCGAGCTCGTGAAGTCGCTCGAGGCCAGGCCCGATGGCTGGGGCTCGCATTACGATCTCGGCAACTTCTATACGAACAGACGCGAGTTCGATCGCGCGATCGCGGCGTACGAGCGCGCGTTCAAGCTAGAACCGCGCGCGACGATATCGCTCGTGAATGCAGCGCTGGCCT
>JBDHAS010000008.1:0-41206 GCA_039588015.1 Gemmatimonadota bacterium
ACCGACGGGACCGTGGTCTTCCCGTGGGACCGCGAAGTCATGGAATCGGGCAGCCTCGTGATCAACCCGGAGTACGAGGACCTACTCGAAGAGTAGAAAGGGAGACTGCCGGCAGCCTCGACGTTGGCGAACGAGGGGCCGAGACAGATCGAGGCCCCTGCAGAGAGGCAAGAGAAAAGTGCCGGCCAGATAGCCGGCACTTCAATATTCTACGTTCGATATTCTACATTCGAAATTCAAAGCGCTCCCGCACGCTCATCCTTCCTGCATACTATTCAAAAACTCCTCGTTGTCCGCCGTGCGCTTCATCCGCTGAATGAGGAACTCGATAGACTCGGCCGGCGGCATGTCGGCGAGGAAGTTCCTGATCAGGTACATGCGGTTGAGTTCCTTCTCCGGCAGCAGAATTTCCTCGCGCCGCGTGCCCGACCGGTTGATGTCTATGGCCGGGAAGATGCGCTTGTCAGCGATGTGCCGGTCGAGGACAATCTCCATGTTGCCGGTGCCTTTGAACTCCTCGAAGATGACCTCGTCCATACGCGAGCCGGTCTCGATCAAGGCAGTGGCGATGATCGTCAGGCTGCCGCCTTCCTCTAGATTGCGGGCGGACCCGAAGAAACGTTTCGGTTTGTGCAGCGCGTTGGCGTCGACACCGCCCGACAGAATCTTGCCCGAGTGCGGCACGACCACGTTGTAAGCGCGGGCCAAACGGGTGATGGAGTCGAGCAGGATGACCACGTCTTTCTTGTGCTCGACAAGTCGCTTGGCCTTCTCGATCACCATCTCGGCTACTTGCGTGTGACGATCCGCCGGTTCGTCGAACGTGGAAGCGATCACTTCCGCGGCGACGTGCTCTTCCATGTCGGTGACTTCTTCCGGGCGCTCGTCGATGAGCAGAACGATGAGGTGGACTTCGGGGTGGTTCTCGGTGATCGCGTTGGCCAGCTTCTGCAGCAAGATCGTCTTACCGGCCTTGGGCGGCGAAGTGATAAGGCCGCGCTGTCCTTTACCGGTAGGAGCGATCATGTCCATTACGCGGTTCGCGATATCGCCGTTCTCGCGTTCCAGCGTCAGGCGCTCCTCTGGATACCGCGGTCGCAGGTTGTCGAAGCTGATCCGGTGCTTCGATTTCTCGGGATCCTCCCCGTTCACTTCCTCGACCTTGAGGAGCGCGAGGTAGCGTTCGCCTTCCTTGGGAGGGCGGACCTGGCCCAGAACGGTGTCGCCGGTGCGCAGATCGAACCTCTTGATCTGCGACGGCGAGACGTATATGTCATCCGGCCCGTACAGGTAGTTCCAGTCCTGACTCCGTAGGAAGCCGTAACCTTCCGGAAGGATCTCCAGAACGCCCTCGGCGCGGAGAATCACGTCGGAGTCAAGAAGGTTCTGTTCGATGCGGAAGATCAGGTCCTGCTTGCGTAAGGAGGAGTAGTTCTGGATGTTCAACTCCTCTGCCATCTCGTGCAGGTCCTGTACGGACTTGGCTTTCAGTTCGGCAATGTCAACGGATGTGCTCATTGGATTCTAACTTCGGTTGTTTGTGCTGTTGGCCAGGAGAGCATCAACGACAGGGGCCGGGGACCGGCTCAGCAGCATGTGTCCTAATTGGGCTCCTCAGTTGCGTACGGACTCGAAGTCTATTGTGTCTTGTATGTCTGATTAGCAGTGAGAGCACGCGGCGCACGGCGCAGGCGTCGGGTTGGTAACGCTGAATCTTAACAATGGCTTCGTGATGGGTCAAGGGTCAATCGGGTTTGCGCTCGTCTTCGCGCTCTGGCGCGTCGATAGAGTGGCGGGGGGGCGCGTCATCACAGGTCGCCTGCTGCCAGAGCTCGAGCCCGATTCGCCACAAGTGCGCGAGTTTCTCGCCGGCTGGCAGGGTTCCCACAGTACCCGCTCGGGCGAATACGGATATGAGGTGTTGCTCTTCGAGCCCTCAGACCGCGGCGAGCGCTGGTGGCTGCATGGGCTGCTGTTCTTCGTCACACTGTTCAGCACCACGGTAGCCGGCAGCTTGCTGGCCGGCCACCCGCCGCTCCGATTCTTAATGCTTCCGGCGTGGCCGCCCGTATGGCTGCCGATGCCGGTGAGCCTCGATCTGGGTGCGCTGGCCACTGGCCTGCCGTTCGGTATCTCACTCGTGGGCATTCTGATGTTGCACGAAGCCGGGCATTACGTGGCCGCGAAAAGGCATGTCATTAGTGTAACGCCGCCGTTCTTCATTCCGTTCCCGCCCTATGTGTCAGTCATCGGCACGCTGGGAGCTTTCATCCGTCTCCGCTCGCCGGTGATGAGTCGAAACGCGCTGCTCGATGTGGGGGTTGCCGGGCCGTTGGCGAGTTTCGTGGCTTCGATCCCTTTGCTGTGGTGGGGGTTGTTACACAGCAGCGTGATCATGGCAGAGGCGTCCAGCTCGTACCTAATCATCTTCACCGCCGACAGCGGTGCGAATTCTCAGGAGTGGTTCTGGCTTGGGGACTCGGCCGTGATGTGGGCGCTGAGCCAACTGCTGGTCGGTCTTGATGCCTCGCGCCAGGTGCTCGAACTCCATCCCGTCGCCTTTGCCGGTTGGTTGGGGCTGTTCGTCACGGCGCTCAACCTTCTGCCGCTCGCGCAACTGGATGGGGGCCACATTCTCTACGCCGCTCTCGGGCAGCGTCAGAGGCCTCTCGCCTGGGCGTTCTTCCTGTTCCTCATCCCGCTTGGGCTCCTGTGGGCCGGCTGGTGGGTGTGGGCGGTACTGGTTCTCGTGGTCGGACGTGGACGCATCAGGCATCCTTCTCTGTTCAACGCAGAGCAGGGTCTGACGGCCGGACGTCGCGTCCTCGCGTTGCTCGCCGCGATCTTGTTTGTCGCCTGTTTTGTGCCCGTGCCGTTCAACCTCTGACCTAAGAACGACCTACGGCGGGCGTCTTGACGCGCCCGGCGTGTTGCGAGAGATTGTCAGTCCTTTTTCGAAAAATGATCGGCTTTGACGGTCACGCGACGGTATATGGGAGGGAATTGAGCCCGTATGGCTCGGCATAACCGCGAGGGAGAAGGCACCGACCAGCACGGTGCCCGTTACAAAGTAAGCTATCAACCCGATTGGCTGCGGCAGATCAAGATTTCCCGCACCCTGTCGGGCAGCAGCCGCCAGTCTACCAAGACGCTGTTCCGGAACCCGGCGACCTGCGCGGAACGTTCGCCGGGTGACCGAATTCGGACTCGCGTGACGTCGAAAGACGCGAAGATCGACTTCGAGGTTACGGTCAGCGACAAGGCGGGTCAGGTCGAACAGATTCTGGTCACGTCGCGGGCCGCAGATGGTAAGGGAGATGTCACCTTTATCATCGATGGCTCGCTGCCAGAGCCTGGGGATCTAGGGAAGGCCCGCAAGAGAAGGCGCCGGGGGCGTTAGGCCGCCGGGCAGGACTTATCGGCGCATCCTCGACAGATCCGACCGTAGGTCGCGGATCATCTGGCTCGTTCTTTCCAATTCTTGATTCAGCACCTGGTCGTTGAGCAAGCGACCCAGCGTGCCTCTGCCTCCGTCCACCCGGTCCTTGAGAAGCTGGAGCGTTGCGGCGATCCCATCGATGCTGGCCGCGAAGACGGAGTCATCGGCGAAGCCGCCGACCGTGCCCTCGGTGCCCTGCCACTGCCGTGCTAGCTCGCCCAGCCGCGGCCCAAGCCGCTCCAGCGCTTCCCGGACATCGTCCTGCTGCGCGAACTGCGAAAAGCCTTCCGCCACGATCCGGACCGTGTCGAAGGCGGCGGCGAGCCGGGTGAAGTTCAGGTGTAGGCTGGCCAAGTCGTCGGGACTCCTCATCAAGCGCGGCAGCGTCCCGGTTCCGTTTCGGGTGACATCGAGCACTTCGCGCCAGCGCTCCGCCACGGGCGGGATGGAGTCGTAGACCGTTCGCAGCCGCCCGGTTACCTCGAAAGGATCGAGGCTTCGCGCGGTAGGCAGCTCGCTGCGATCGCCGAGCGGCGCCCCGGGCTCTTCGGTCGGCAAGATGTTGACGACGGCTTCGCCCAGCAGCGCCGAGGCGATGACCTGGGCCGCCGCCCCCTCGGTGATGAACGGCTGCGCGCTGGCTGAGACGCTCAATTCCACGCGAAGGCGCTCTTCAATGCCGGTCGGCGGCAAGAACTCCATTCCGCTCACGTGTCCTACTGGCTGTCCGGCCAGCCAGACGGGAGCGCGTGGCTGGAGAGTCTGCGTGGTGAAGGTGTGGAAGTAGAGCGTGTAGCGGTCCTCGATGGAATCGCCTACTTGGTCGATGAAGAAGATCCCCAGCGAGACCACGGTGAAGAACGTCGTCACCACGATCCCTATCCTTAGCTGTGACCAGAGAATTCGAGGTCCAGGACTCATGGGCTCTCTTCCGGGCCGGTCCCTCGGCGTTGCCGGCCGTGCGTTCGCCTTCTAGCTTGCCGCGCCATGCTTAAGCTCGGACATATAAATTACAGCAACTGCGTGCCCGTGCACGGGCGCTTTCTAGAGCAGGGCCCGCCTCCGGGCATTGCTCTCATCCATGGAGTACCGACCCAGCTGAACGGCCAGCTCGAGCGCGGAGAGATAGACGTCGCTCCAGCTTCGAGCATCGAGTACGCCCGCCGCGCCCCGCGTTATCGCATTCTGCCCGGCCTCTCCATCTCCGCTGACGGGCCGGTGCGAACAATCCAACTGCTCTGCCCACGTCCGCTGGATACGCTGACGCGCCAAGCACGCGTAGGATTGCCGACGGCGTCGGCCACATCCGTGACGCTCCTCAAGATAATCATGCAGCAACGGTTCGGCATCCAGCCCAGCTACGGGTGGTTCGAGCAGGAGCTGGTTGACCCTTTCGCGCACGGTTTCGATGCCGCACTCTACATCGGAGATGTGGCATATCGCCGACAATCGCGCCAGGGGGTGCGGGCTTACGACCTGGCCGCGATCTGGCGTGAGTGGACCGGGTTGCCCTTCGTTTTCGCCCTCTGGCAGACAGCGGCTGGGCCCGAGCGAGACGCCGAGCTGAAGCAATCGGTGGGGGAGCTGGCGGCGTCGCGGGAGTGGTCGTTCGAGCGACTGCCACGGCTGGCGGAGCGATACGCCGGTGAGTACGGTTGGCCTACCGACCATCTCATCGACTACTGGCGTAGCCTCGAGTACGGTTGGAACGACAAGCTAGCGGCGGGGTTGAGCGAGTTCTACCGCCGCGCGGCGCAAGTGGGCGAAATCGAGCACGAGGCGCCCCTCAACTTTCTGGAGCCCTAGATGTCCGGGATCAGGCCAGCGCAGATCGAGTTAAGCGCCGGGGGAGTCATCTATCGCCGGCGAGGCGACGGCGCCATGGAGGTTCTGCTGATCAAGGACAGCTACGGCAACTGGGGATTCCCCAAGGGCCACGTAGAAGGTGAGGAAACGGCTGCGGAAACGGCTCTGAGGGAATGCCGCGAGGAGACGGGACTCGATCGTCTGCGTGTCGTGGGGTCGATCGGCACATCGGACTGGTATTTCCGTGCAGCCGATGGTCTCGTGCACAAATACTGTGACTACTTTTTGGTAGAAGCGGAAGCAGACGCCACGGCGCGACCTCAGCGGGGAGAAGGGATTCAAGCCTGCAGCTGGCTGGAGCCCGAAGAGGCGCTACGGCGAGTCACCTACGCGAACGCGCGCAAGGTGCTGGAGGTCGGGCTCGAGTTGGAGCGGCGCGACGACGACCAGCCGGGCGGCACAGAACCGTAGACGTCTGATGAATGACGGCTCTGAACAGCGGCTATCCGTTCTGCTCACCGGGGCGACGGGATTCGTAGGCGGTTACGTGGCGCAACGCGCCGTCGAGCGCGGACACCGCCTGCGAGCGCTGGTGCGGAAAGGAGATGCGGCGGAAGAGCTCGCGAAGCAGGGCGTCGAGATCGTGGAAGGTGACATCACGCAGCCGCAAAGCCTGGAGGGAGCGGCGGATGGTTGTGAGGCGGTGATGCACTTGGTGGGCATCATCCGGGAAAAGCCTCCGGTCACGACGTTCGACGGGGTACACACACGCGGGACCATCCGGGTACTCGAAGCGGCGGAACGAGCCGGCGTAAAGAAGTTCTTGCACATGAGCGCGCTCGGAGCCCGTGCGGACGGGACGGCCTACCAGAGGACCAAATTCGAGGCCGAGGAGGTCGTCCGCAGATCGGGGATTCCGCACGTGATCTTCCGGCCGTCGATCGTAGTAGGATCCGGCGGCGAGTTCATCGAGCTCCTGCTCCGCATATTGCGGGCCTTGCCGGTTACGCCCGTCATCGGAGATGGCCGCTATCGGCTCCAGCCTGTAGATGTAGAGGATGTGGCCACGGCGTTCGTCCAGGCGGCCGAGCGTGACGACCTGGCCGGCGAGTGCTTCGAGATCGGCGGGCCGCACAAGCTAACGTACAACCGCGTGCTGGAGATCATCTGCGAGGAGTACGGGCTTCACCGTCGCCGACTTCACGTACCCGTCGGGTTGGTAAAGCCCTTGGTGGACATCGCTTCGAATTGGCGATTGCCCACCCCGGTTACCTCGGACGAGCTTGCCATGATGTTCGAGGAAAGTATCGTGCCGGGCGAAAAGAACGTTTTGCGCGATGTGTTCGGCCTGCAGCCTACATCGCTGCGGGCCGTCTTACAGCGCTTGCCGAAGCGGCGGCGCTGGCGTCGCAATTAACCGAAGCGATTTCCGGCTGGATAGTGCGATCCGGAGAAAGCCATCTTGACTGACGATCAAGCGACGATGGAGTCAAAGGGCAGGCTGGCGCTCGTTCCCAGTCTCGTCTCCGCCCTTCGCCTGCCCATCGCGGCTGCGTTCTTCGCGATCGACGGTTTGGTTTGGCGTGGAATCCTGCTCATGATCGGCGCGCTCACAGACGGGCTGGACGGGTGGCTGGCTCGTCGACTGGGTGTAGAGAGCAAGATGGGAGCGTTGCTCGACCCGCTGTTCGACAAGCTGTTCGTGACGGTCGCCCTAGCGGCGTTCTTGCCCGGACCTTATCTAGGGTGGCGGGAGTTCGCGATTCTCGTCTCGCGGGACCTCTACGTGGGGATCGCTTTCCTCCTATCGAAGCTGTTGAGAATCGATATTCCGGCTGCGGCCCGGCCGAGCGGGAAGCTGGTCACGGTCCTGCAGATCGTAACCCTCTTTGTACTGCTTCTGGAGCCGGAGCGGGTCGGCGTATTCATGGTAGCGGTGGGCGTGGCCTCGGTCATCGCCATCGTGGACTACACGGCCGCCGGGTTGGCGGCACTGCGAAGACGCGCAGGGGCCTAGCATAGCCGATCGACTGTGTGCTAGGATGGTCCTGCCATGTTTAGAACGAAGGGAGAGAGGATGAACAGGAGAGCCTGGGTTGACGCAACCGGGGAGCGTCGCGCACGGTGGACAAGTGGCTGGACGTACGCGGCCAGCATCTTCGCATTCATTCTCGTTGCCACGTTTGCGGCCGGGTGCCAACAGCCCGAGCCGGAACAGACGGTCGACGTTGCGCTGATCGACAGCGTGCTCGCCGAGTTGGGTGGGCCGCTCACGGCCAGCCTCGAGCGGGGACAGCGCTGGAGGATGGTCAGCTCGATAGGGGTCGGCTTGCCCCCCAACAATTTCCAACCGGAGGACCTGCCCGAACCGGGTTCCCGAGGCGCCGGACTACTACAGGTCTATTGTATCCAGTGCCACTGGCTGCCCACGCCGCAGATGCACAGCGCGGCCGAGTGGCCGATTCTCGTTCGGCGGAACCTGCTGCGCATGGAGCAGTTGAACGAACGGTTGGGCGGCCCGCTGACGAGCGGGATGGTGGGCGAAACGGTGATGACCGGATACGAAACTCCCGAGATCCCTGCGGCGGCCGATGTCGACACCCTGCTGGCCTATCTGCAGAGGTACGCCCTGCCGGTCGCGCAGCCCGGCGAAGTGACCGAAGGGGCGGGTAGAGACCTCTTCGTCCGCAAGTGCTCGGTTTGCCACGAGACCCCTTCACCCCGGGCGCACACCGCGATTGGTTGGGATCGCGTAATCGGTGAGATGCAGGCCATCATGGTTACCCTCGGGGTGGAGCCGCTCAGCAGCAGCGAACTGGACGCCATCAGCGGTTATCTGAGGGAGCGGGCCATCCGCTGAGTCGAGTCACTGGGGCCGGAGAACCGTCTCCAAGACCGGCTGGGAAGTGAGGAAGGGTTGACGGGCGTGGCTGGGATGGATACTATACCCCAGTATAGGATCTATCACTATGAGCCAGACCGTACCCAATCCGCCCCACGCGATGGGAATCGCCGACTCTGCGAAGCGCGACATCCTCAAGCGCTTGGCACGCGTCCGCGGCCAGGTGGAGGGGATCCAGCGCATGGTGGAGGACGAGCGCTACTGCCCGGATATCCTGCAGCAGTTCGCGGCCGTGCATTCCGCCCTCAAGGGCGCCGAGAAGCTATTGCTCGCCAACCATCTGGAGCGGTGCGCGACCCATGCGATCCAGCAGGGCGGCGAGGGCGCCGCACAGGTGCGGCAGGAAATCGTCGATCTGCTTCATCGCTACGCCCGCTGAATGGAGGGGCGGGCCGAGTGCTGGAATCGAACCGGTGGATTAACGTTTCGGCAAAGCTAAGTGTCTTATTTGACGAAGCAACGACCATCGGTTTTTAAGTGGGGGGATAACATGATGAGGATTCGATTTTCGGCACTTGGATTGACTTTGGCGCTGCCGCTTCTGTTCTCGACGGCGGACATCGCTTCGGCCCAGGCCGAGCAAGACACGGCGCAAATGAGGCGTGGCCGAGGCATGCACCGCGGTGCGGCGATGGGCCTTCGTGGACGTCAGTTCATGCGGGGTGGTCACGCGGGTCCCCGGGCGCTCATCGGCGTGAAGGATGATCTAGGCCTGTCGGAGGACCAGGTCGCGCAGTTGGAGAAGATCCACGAGGATCACCATGCCCTGATGCAGGCGCAGATGAAGCGATTGGGCGAGCATCGAGAGGCGATGCGGAAGGCAAAGGCGGAAGGCGATTGGGACGCTCTGGAGAGCGGCATCGAGGAGGGGGCCAACCTCCAGGCAGGGATAGCCAGAGGTCTCCTGAACGTCCATCGACAGTCGCTAGAGGTTTTGAGCGACGAGCAACGAACGAAGTTCGAGACGTGGCAAGAAGGTGCCCGGGTGTTCGGCCGACAGCGATTCGAGCGGCGACAAGGCATGCGGGGCCACGGGATGAGAAGGGGTCAGAGGATGCAGCGGCATCAGCAGCCGCCACCTCAGAAACCGCAGTCGTAACCCCAAGCTTCTCCCAATTCCTGCCCGGGCGCGGGGCTCCTCTAGCACGGAGTTCTCGTGCCCGCCGACATCTCGAAACAAACTGAAGTCTTTTCGCGCTGCACTCGCGGTACGGCATTTGTCAGGGCCGAACGGGTGAGACGAGTTACGGCAAAACGACGAGGTGCACGTGAGCAGTAGACCGCCGCAGGCGGAAAAGGAGACGGCCACGGAAACGCTCGAGGTCGAGGGCATGCACTGCGCTTCCTGCGTTCAGCAGGTGGAGCGCGCGCTGCAGAGCGTGCCGGGCGTCAGGCAGGCGAGCGTAAACCTGGCCACGGAAAAAGCGACCGTCGAATACGACGCGAGCGAGGTGGGCCTAGAGGAGTTGAGCCGGGCCGTCAAGGATGCCGGCTACGGCATCAAGACCCGACCCCAGAGACTCGTCCTCGCCATCGACGGGATGCATTGCGCGTCCTGCTCCCAAAGCGTCGAGCGGGCGTTGAAGGGGCTGGAGGGTGTTAGCGCCGCCAGCGTCAACATCGCCACCGAGAAGGCTACGCTCGAGTTGTCGCCGGACCAGGTTCGCATCGAGGACCTGCGGCATGCGGTAGAGGCGGCTGGATTCGCGGTAGCGGCGGTCGAGCGACCCGGCGCGGAGCGCCGAATGGCGCGGGAGCGCGAGCGCCTGCAGGAGGATCAGCGCAAGGTCGAGCGCGCGCGTGGGCGGATGGTATGGGCGTGGGCGTTCACGCTGCCGATCATGGCGTGGATGATCCCGGAAATGGTGTTCGGCGTGATGTGGCCGACGAAGGTCGCCTTCAATGCCGGAATGATCGCGCTGGCCGCGCCCGTACTCTTCATCTGGGGTCGCGAGACGCTCGCCGGGGGCTTCCGCAGCCTCGTGCACCGGTCCCCGACCATGGACACGCTGATCGCCATCGGTTCGACCGTCGCGTTCGCCACCGGCTTCGTCACGCTGGCGCACGACCTCGGTTTCGCGCCGCGACTGCTAAACTACTCGGGCGTCGGCGCGATGATCATGGCCATCCACCTGACCGGCCGCTACGTAGAGACCAAGGCCCGCGGCCGCACCTCCGCCGCCATCCAGAAGCTACTATCGCTGGAAGCCAAAACGGCGCGGGTCGAGCGAGACGGGGAAGAGACGGAGGTGCCGATCGAGGAAGTCGAGGTCGGCGATCTCCTGGTCGTACGCCCCGGCGAAAAGATCCCCACCGACGGCGAGGTGATTGGCGGCCACAGTTCCGTCGATGAGTCGATCGCCACGGGCGAGTCGATGCCGGTCGAGAAGAGCGAGGGCGACGAGGTCATCGGCGCCACGATAAACAAAGAAGGCATGCTCCGGGTTCGCGCCACCGGAGTGGGAGAAGACACCTTTTTGGCGCACGTCATCCGCATGGTGGAGGAGGCACAGGGTTCCAAGGTCCCGATCCAGGAATTCGCCGACCGCGTCACCGCGGTGTTCGTTCCGACCGTGCTGGCCGTTGCTGCAGGGACATTCCTTGCCTGGTTCCTCTTTCCCTCCGCCTTCCGGTCGGTGGCTGAATGGGCCTCGGCGTTCATCCCTTGGGTCGACCCCAGCCTGAGTCGAGTCTCGTTGGCGATCTTCGCTTCGGTGGCGGTGCTCGTCATCGCCTGTCCCTGCGCCCTCGGCCTGGCTACACCCACGGCGCTGATGGTGGGCACCGGCATGGGTGCGGAGAACGGCGTGCTCGTGCGAAGCGGAGCGGCGATCCAGACGCTCAGAGAGGTCGACACGATCCTGCTCGACAAGACGGGGACGATCACGCGCGGCGAGCCGGGCGTCACCGACTTGGTATCGGCTGCGGGTTGGGCAGAGGACGACCTGCTGCGCTACGCTGCCAGCGCCGAAGCGGGATCCGAGCACCCCATCGGCCAGGCGATCGTCGCCGAGGCGATCGACCGCCAACTGACCATCATCGAGTCCGAGCGCTTCGAGGCGCTGGTGGGCCGCGGAGTGCGCGCGACCATCAACGGGCAGGTCGTCCTGGTAGGAAATGCCCGGCTGATGGAGGAAGAATCGGTGGCGGCTGCAGAGCTGTCAGGTGAACTGGGCCGGCTGGAGGACGAGGCAAAGACCGCCATGTTCGTCGCTGTAGGCGGTCGAGCGGCCGGCGTCATTGCCGTCGCCGACCGGCTGAAGGAGGATTCGCGGGCGGCGATCGCCGAGTTCACGCGGTTCGGTCTCGAACCGGTGATGCTGACCGGCGACAACGAGCGCACGGCCGAGGCGATTGCCCGCGAGGTGGGGGTCGACCGTGTGCTGGCGAACGTGTTGCCAGATCAGAAGGTGAAGGAGGTGCGACGCCTGCAGGCGGAGGGCCGCAGCGTCGCCATGGTGGGTGACGGAATCAACGACGCGCCGGCCCTGAAGCAGGCGAACGTGGGGATCGCGATCGGCACCGGCACCGACATCGCCATCGAGGCGGCGGACGTGACGCTGGTGCAGGGCGACCTGAGCGCGGTTGTTCGCGCCATCCGCCTGTCGCGGGCCACGTTCCGCAAGATCCGCCAGAACCTGTTCTGGGCCTACTTCTACAACGTGATCGCGATTCCCGTCGCGATACTCGGTTTCCTGCACCCGGCCATCGCGGAGGCGGCCATGGCGTTGAGCTCGATCAACGTAGTGACGAATGCCAACCGCCTGCGGAAAGTCGATATCCGGGGCGGGTGATAACGTCGGCTTCGGAGGCGGTTGATGTTGTGTTGACGAGCGGGCTGGATATTCGACGGGTGGTTTGGATATTCGATAGCCGATATTCGATGATCGAGGTCCGGCTAAAACCCCGGTGTTGGATCTTCGATTTTCGATGATCG
This sequence comes from Gemmatimonadota bacterium, assembly GCA_039588015.1. Lineage (GTDB taxonomy): Bacteria > Gemmatimonadota > Gemmatimonadetes > Palauibacterales > KS3-K002 > JASFMO01. Next base: position 12,085 of record JBDHAS010000008.1, read on the forward strand.
ACGTTCAATCTGGGGCGTATTGTGGCATCGCAACCGGAACGCCCGGCTCGGGTCTACGACTTGCAGGACCGGCTTATCGATCTGTCGGTGCGGATCAGCGCGATCTGCGACAGCCTGCCAGCGACCCGCCTGGGTAAGCATGTAACGGGACAACTCGTGCGCTGCGGCACGGCTCCGGCGCCGCTATATGCGGAGGCGAGTGCCGCCGAGTCCCGCAGGGACTTCATCCACAAGTTGGGGCTGTGCCTGAAAGAACTGAGAGAAACGATGACCTGGCTACGGTACCTTCAGCGCCTGGACATCGGAAATCAGGAGATGATTGATAAATCGATTGAGGAAACCGACCGGACAATCGCGATCGTATATTCCTCCATCCGGACTGCCAAGAGAAATGCCGGAATGACGTCTTGACCAAGGACGGTTTTTCGAATATCGAGAATCGAAAATGGAGAATCGAAACTCGTTCGCCGAGTAAGAACTCGAAAATCGATCATCGGTTAGCGAGTATCGAATATCGAAGAACCCACCAGACCGTCACTTAACATCCTGCCTCTTCGCGCGTCTAACCTGAAGTAACCCTAATCTCAGCCGTGCACCGACAAGCCGAGACTAACACTCGTGGGCCATGGGCTGTCTTGAGTGTACGAAGGCTGGGATTGGTCGAAACCATTACGAGGAGCGAGGAATGGGGAAACTGTCACTTGTGTTACCATTAGCAGCCGCCGCGATCTTCATGGCCGGTTGCGATACCGGTGCGGAGCCTGAGATACCCAACAACCTGAACTTCGACGCTGCGGTCGTCGCCGCCGACGGGACGCTCGAAGACCTGCGAATGATGCACGGTCCGCGTCTCGGGCTTCCGGGAATCGCGTTTCCGCCGCTGCCGAACGAAACGGATTGCCCCGCGGCCGAGGGCCGCTTCCACTGTCGCGGGATCGAGCGAGACGGTCTGACGCACACACGCACGATCACCTATCTGGATGCGGATGGCGTTCCAATCGTCGATGACGAGGGCAATCCTCTTTACGATGAGGCCAGGACGGACGGGATCCACTACGAGATCTCTGTCGCGGGCGATCTCTCCCGGGAGTGGTGGAGCGCGAGCATCGATCGTCAGCGCGACTTGACCGTGACGGGTTTGCTGAACGACAACGACGACGACGTCAACAACGACGATGGAGTCGTCACCTGGGTTGGCAGCGGCACCGGGGACGTGGAGCGCAGTCGTCACACTGACGGAGGCGAGCTGCGGACCTATCAGATGGTCTCGAGCTCTGCCATCAACGATGTGGTCGTCCCGTATCCGCGAACGGAGGACGGGTGGCCGGTGTCGGGGACGATCGAACGGACGGTGACGATCACACGCACCTCGGGGACGGGTGAAACCGAGACCACGCAGCGAGACGTGACGGTCACGTTCACGGGCGAGCAGTTTGTCACGGTGACGGTAGGAGACGATACGTTCACGCTCGACCTGAGCGAGCGGGGGTTCGGGCCTCGGAAGATGCGTGACCGCAAAAGGCGACGAATCCATCCTTAGTCAGTATGTGATGCCAAGACGGGAGCAACGTCGGAAGAGAGTCCCGGCGTGCTCCCTTCTTGCGTTCCTTGGTCGAAGTGCAGCAAGATCGCGCTGTCAGGCCTGTGTCCGTGAACGCCACGGCCGTCAAAAGGGGCGCCGCCACCTGTGAAAAGCCACAATCTGCTTGCTCGAAGACACCTCAAGGCCATCGCCGCTGCAATCATTCTGGCCGCGGTTTCCGCGTCGAGCTATCAGGAACCGCGCACCCCGAACATTCTCCTCGTCATCGCCGACGACATGGGCCTCGATGCCAGTCCTTGCTACGAAATCGGCAGCGCGAAGCCCGACATGCCGGCCCTCGAGAGTTTGTGTGAGAGCGGGCTCGTGTTCGAGAACGTCTGGTCCAACCCGCTATGCTCACCGACCCGGGCGACGATTCTTACGGGACGGTACAGCTGGCGCACAGGCGTTGGGACTACGGTTCGCCGTTCGGGAGGCATCGCGCTGACGGAAACATCTCTGCAACGATTCCTCGATGAGCGTGCTCCCACGGGCTACAGCCATGCTGTTATCGGGAAGTGGCACCTCGCCGACAGGACCAACGGCGGTGCAGATAACCCGAACCGAATGGGCGTAGGACACTATTCGGGCTTCGTCAGAGGCCAGGGGGACTATTGGAACTGGAGGCGTACCGAGAACGCACAGACTCGAGCCGTGACGGGTTACTCGACGACCGTCTTGACCGATGCGGCCGTCGATTGGGTCCAGCAGCAGCGGGAGCCCTGGTTCCTCTGGCTCGCCTTCGCGGCCCCGCACGCTCCGTTTCACTTGCCACCCGACGATTTGCATCGCCGCGGTCACCTGTCAGGCGATTCGGCCGACATCGCGGCGCAGCCGTTGCCTTACTACCTGGCCATGCTCGAAGCACTCGATCATGAGATGGGACGCCTTCTGAGTTCGCTGCCTCCGGACGTTCGTGACAACACAGCAGTCATCTTCATCGGAGACAACGGCACCCCGGGACGGGTCGTACAGCCGCCTTATCGTAGTCGTCGTGCGAAGGGCACGCTCTACGAGGGAGGGATTCACGTTCCAATGATAGTGGCTGGTGCAGGCGTGACACGCCGGGGGGAACGTGAAGCGGCCTTGATCAACACGACGGACCTGTTCGCGACGATCGCCTCGTTGGCGGGCGTCGAGGTCGAACGCATCGGTGACAGCGAGAGCTTTGCGCGTCTTCTGACAGATCACGGCGCTCCCAAGCGCAGCTTTGCCTACGCGGAGCACTTCACCTCGGATCAGTTTGCACTCGACCACGATTGGGCCATTCGAGATGACCGATACAAGCTCATCGAGTTTGGACGCGGTGAAAGGCGATTGTTTGATCTGGAGGAAGATCCCTTCGAGCGTCAGGATCTTCTAACAGGCGAGCCAAGCGCCGGTGCACTGAGCGCGGTTGCGAAGCTTCAGCGCCTGGCCGATCGAGCACAAGGCCGTTAGACAGCAGTGCCCGGAGGACGACGACCTTCTAAGGCAACCAGAGCGAGACTGGTTGGTGCACGCAACGGGTCGTTAAGCTACTTCCGCCGCCATCGCCCTCCACACTCCGTCGCGGTCACAACCAGAACGACACTACCGTCACGGCTGCGAAAGCGGCGGGAAATAGCCAGCGCGAAGTGACATCGATCTGCCTGGTTAGAGTCGGGCGGTCCTCTGCTATGCTGACCGTGGCCAGAGCCTCCACCAACGCCACGAAGACGAGCAGCGATGCGCCCGTGATGAAGATATCCAAGCGCGTCAGGTACGAGAGCCGAGGTACCAGAAAGCCCAGGGTGAAGCGGTAGGCGATGAGCGTCAGGATCGAGGTCGCGGCAATACCGATCTGTGGCCCCGCTTGCTTGGGGTCGAGCCAGAACACCACCCACGACATCATGACGACCATGGCCAGTGGTACTATGACTTTCCAGATGTAGTATCCGAACTTCCTGCGGACTTCCCACTCATAGACTAGCATGGGAAAGCTTTCACCGGCCGCGACGAATTCCGAGATCTCGGCATTCCCCGGACCGACGTCCCATTCCTGGATGGAAAAGGTGTCCGACTGTCCGGTCAGCCGCTCGTCGATCACGAGCCCCACGTCACGGGTCATTCCACCGGCCACCACAGTCAGCCTCAACTCGTGTTGATCGACAGGGAAGTCAGAGAGGTCACGGGGGATGGAAATGGTTCCGACCAATCGGCGCCTGTAGTGGGCGTTTCCGTTCTCGTCCACCTCGACGACATCGACTCGCCGATTGGTGAGCGTGAGCGAGTTCATGACCTGGAGGTTTGGGACCCAAATCTGATTCGTCCTGAAGAAGCGGGCAGGCGCGCCGGGGCTGGCCAGGCTCTCGTCTTGCCAGCTTACCCAGAGGGCGAAGTCGACGAACGCCGTCTGATTGGCATCGTCGATTCGCAGGAGATCGAGGAGATGTATCGCCACGCTTAGCCTGACCGCCTCCTCTCCTATCTGTTGTGCAGGCTGACGGGCGAGCGTTAACGCTGTCGCGGGTTGAGGTGAAGCGACGGCGAGCACAAAGAGGCCAGCTAGAGAGAGAACGGGCTTCATCACACGCATACCTCTTACGATTGGGTAGGTCAGGCGCCAGTAGGGACATCAGTCCTGAGCAAGAGAATGAGCTATGGGATCCGGGTCAAGATGTGCGGAGCTTGGGATGACCGCAGGCGGCGGCGGCCATCCGTGTAGCGGTGCGAGTGCTGATTGCGGAGCTACGCGTGGTGTCGGTGTAGGTGGTGGCCGGCGACGAACATCGGGCAGACGTGCCCGCTCTGGGAGTACCTGTTCTTGAGTTCGGCCGGTGCCCACTCCATCTGTAGATCGTCCAGCCGTTCACCCAGCATTTCGATCTTGTTCTCACGGATCTCGCCTAGGCCCATGTCGAAGCCCATCTCCAGTTGAGTGATCGATCCGACGTTGTGGCTCATGATGCGTGTCGCCGTGGCATCCGCAGCCATGATGTCGGTGCTGGCCAGAAGAAGCCAGGAGCCGAGCCGATCTTTCACGTCCACCGTCCGGCCGCCGTGTCCAATGCCCGGGCCATCGCCTTCGAGACAGATGGAGAAATCGATGATGGCGAGGTCGGGTTTCACACCGGCCACGACATCCAGATAGATCTCGGCGATCGATCGAGGCGTGCTGTGGTCGAGGCGCTTGCCGCGATCCCAGTAGGTGCCCGTCCACTGCGCGTATCGCTCCATCGACGTGACGCCGACGAAGTTCTTGGATGACAGCGTCAGCTGCGCCCAGGAGTGGGTCTTGGCGACGGGGATTGTGATTACACGGTCTGCGCGGGTGACCAGGCTGGAGACGGCGATCTTTCCCAGGTAGCCCTGCGACGGGACCTCGTCCCAGGCGGGCGAGTCAGCCTCGAGACAGGCGACTTGTACGTTGCCTGAGTACTCGCTGCTCAGACGCGCTGCTTCCGCGACCAGGTTGGTAGAACCGTCCAGGGTGGTGGCGTACTCCCAATCGAACGTATGCATCTGCGAGCCATCGCCGATGATGACCTCGCTGGCTCCCGCGCGCAGGCATTCCTCGGCCACCGCAATGAGGATCTCGGGCTTGGTGCACTCGCCGTTGGTGAAGGTGTTGTTGTACTCAGCCCACGGCAGCGTGACCATGTTCGGCTTGATGAAGACCGATTCGCCTTCGTGCACGATACTCTCGATGCCCCCGATGCCCTCCAGGGCTTCACGGGCCATGCCGTAGAGGTTGTCTCCGCGCACGGCGGCGACCTGTGCCGCCGGATTCGGTGGAGCCGCCGGGTCTTCGCCGCGAACGCCGAATGCCACGCTTCCGGCAGCCAGCGCTGAGACGCGCACAAAATCTCTCCGGCTGATTCCCTGCTTTGCCGGGTGGAACTCCCGGGACTCGTCTGTCATCTTCGGCCTCCGTCGAGCCAAGAGAGCACGGCTGTGGTAAGATAGGAGACACGTATACCTACGATAGGGATGACGCTGCCGTTTCGCTACTTTGAGCGGCGAGCGGGAGACCAGAGACGTCGGTCACCAGCAGTGCACAGCCGCTTTCCCGCATGGGTCGTCACGGGAGCAAGGCCCCACGTTGCGGGTCTTATATGTCCAGGCCTAGTCCGAAGTAGAGGCGGAAATCGTCGCGTACGGGCACGTTGCCCTCGGCGTCGGCTTTCGGATTCTCGACCCTGTCCCAGGTGAGGGATATGTCGAAGTCGAGCAGGGTGGTGAGTTCGTAGCTCAACATCCCGAACCCGTAGTGTACGGTGCCCTTCAGGTCGGGGATGGTGACTTGAGAGTTGTATTCGAGCGTGAGGTCTAGCGAGCCCGTGATTTCCATCTCTAGTGCGGTCCTCGGGGTGAGCGCGAAGCTCTCTTCCTTGTCGGCTTCGCCGGCTTCTACGGAGCCGAACTTCGTGGACTGGTAGCCTCCGCCGAGTTGAACGTACCAATCCAGGCCGCTCTTCCGGACGAAGAAATAGCCAGCGCCGGCGCCGATGGTAGCGCGCAGATCGATGTTCTGGAACTTGTCGACATATATCGATCCAAACGCTGGCGTCACGAAGAAGCCCCTGGAGACCAGGTAGTCGAACTTAGTGTTGGCCCTGTGATTGCTGACCGTCTTAACGTCGTTGGTCCGGGCGAAGTTGCCTTTGTACTCGATATCGAAGCGAGACCGTGGCGCTTGCCGTCGGAGCAAAACGATCGAGTTGAGATCTTCCTGATCGGTATTCCCAGACCGGCCTATGATGCCGATGCTCACCTTTGCGGACCAGAAATTCCATTCGGTCGGTTCGCCTTCGATGATCGAGAGCAGACTGGACCGTGGGAACTCGCGCGTCTCTTGTCCCGAGCGGATCAGGAAGACTCCGTTTCGCAAAGTCGCCGTACCGGCGAAGGTCTCGCCACCGCTGAATGTGTAGGTCAGGATTCGGGGGGACAGAAGCGCTGCTAGATCATCCCAATCTAGCACGAGATCGTCGAGCTCATCGCTTTCGAACTCGACTTTGTCGTCGCTTAGAAGGTGGATCTCCCCGCGGAGCCACTCACCGGAGTTGAGCTGGACCCAATCTTTGGATACGGGGTCGGGTTCGGGCGGCTCCCAACGGGCCTCCTGCGCGAAGGCCCGGCCGCTCGCCGACAGCGAAATGAGGGTCAGCGCGACAACCACCAAGTTAGCGCGAAATCGGAACATCTTCGGTTCTTCTCCTGGAAAGGCCGAACGAGCGGCCTGCCATACTGAATTGCAGTATATGTCGAGTCGGAGCGTGCCTCACATTTAGTGGCCCGGTGCGAATCTGGCAACGTGATCTGATTATGGGCTGTTCGATTTCGGACAGTGTTGTATCGCTTCCGGACTAGGGATTGCAGCTGACTCGGAATTGGCCGACGTAGCTTCCTGTCATTCAGCGCCTTGTCGCGACAGAATCAATCAGAGAGGCATGGCACCTCTCTTGCCCCTCCTTGGCGTGGTTGGTCACAACCGAACCGGGAATCAGTTCTAACGGACGCGTTCAAGCAGGAATAGAGTCATGAAGGGCGTCGCACAGGATCTGCGTTTCGCGCTCCGCCAGTTTCTGCTTCGGCCGGGGTTCTCAGCGCTCGTTGCGATCACGCTGGCCGTAGGGATCGGTGCCAACGTAGCGATCTTCAGCATCGTGAAGGGACTGATCCTGCGATCGCTGCCGTATCCGGAGGCGGATCGGGTCGTGGCGATCTGGGAGACCGGGACCGGCCAACGCTCCTACCAGCCGTTCACTCCCCCGGACTACTTCGACATGAGGGAGCAGACCCGAACGCTCAAAGAGATGGGTGTGTACCGGTTCAACTGGGTCAACCTGGCTGGGGATCCCGAGCCGACCCGCGCCTACGCGGCGCGCGGCACCGCCAGCACGCTGCGGGCGCTGGGGGTGGGGCCGACGCGTGGACGGCTGTTCACGGACGACGAAGAGATCGAGGGTAACCACCACGTGGTGATCCTCAGCGACAGGCTCTGGAAACGCCGCTTCGGTGGCGTGCCGGACATCGTCGGGCAGCGAATGACGATCGACGGCGCGAGCTACGCGATCATCGGTGTTATGCCGGAGGACTACGAGTTCCCGAGGCCGTGGAGCATGATGACCGAAGACCCCGAGCTGTGGATGCCGCTTCCGCTCGCGCGAGATGGAAGCATGCGGGGTTGGCACTTCCTTGCGGCGGTTGGACGGCTCGAGGACGGTGTGACGGTAGAGCAGGCGGAGGCCGAATTGAAGGGGATGGCCGCGGAACTGGCCGAGATGTACCCCGACACCAACGCGCAAGTGGATGTTTGGATCGATCCGCTCGCCGAACGCTCGCTGGGGTACGTTCGCTCGTTCCTGTTGATCTTGACCGCCGTGGTGGGCCTCGTGCTCCTCATCGCGTGTGCCAACGTCGCGAGCATGTTGTTGGCGAGGGGCACGGCACGAATGAGCGAGCTGGCGATTCGGGCATCTATGGGCGCCGGCCGCGGGCGGCTGGTCCGCCAGCTCATGACCGAGAGCATGTTGCTGTCCGCTTTGGGCGGCGCGATCGGCGTTCTGCTCGCCGTGTGGGGAGTCGAAGCCATCAAAGCTCGAATCCCGCCCTACATCCCGAGGGTAGAGGGCATCCGTTTGGATGGCGATGTGCTGTTGTACTCGATTCTGATCATGGCGCTGACGGGTTTCGTCTTCGGACTGTTGCCGGCGCTACTAGCGTCGCGCACGGACCTGATCGGGGAGCTGAAGGAAGGCCGCGGCAGCCAGGCGGGCGGCCGGAAACACAATCGCATATTCGGGGCACTGGTCGTCGGACAGCTGGCGACCGCGTTTGTCCTCGCCAACGGCGCCGGACTTCTCATCGTGAGCTACCTCAACGTATTCGACATCCCGCGAGGTTTCGACACCGAACAGGTGCTGGTCGCCGGTATCTCTACGGACGGTCCGGGATACGAGGAGACAGAGCAGCGGGTTGCCTTTTGGGACGAGTTGATCGGGCGGGTCGAGGCGTTGCCGAGCGTCGAGTATGCCGCGGCGACCAACAAGCTTCCCATGAGCGGCGGCAACAACGGCAGGGTACTTGTTGAAGGCGAAACCTACGACCCGGACGTGCGCCGACCGCTGGTCGAGTACTCGTACGTCAGCCCGCACTACTTTGACGCAATGGGGATATCGCTGCTGTCGGGCAGGTTGCTGGACGAGCGCGACAGGGTGACCCGCGATGTCGCCCAAAGAGGTTTCACGCCTGGCGTCGCACCGGAAGGTGGCAGCATCGTGGTCAACCAGGCCTTCGCAGACAGGTACTGGCCGGAAGGGGATGCTCTCGGCAGGCGAATCCGGGAGAACGCCGAACCAGCAACCTGGAGCGCTAGGGTTGTCGGTGTGGTCGAGAACGTGCCCCAGTGGGGGGTGGAGTATCCAGCGCTTCCCGAGATCTACTTCCACTACAGCTTGCAGGTGTGGACGTTCACGCGGCTCGTAGTGCGTGCCGCCGGCGATCCGTTGGCGCTGACACCGGCGCTGCGGCAGGCGCTGCACGAGATGGACAGCCAGGTGCCCCTCGCCGGGGTTCGCACGATGGGCGATGAGCTGCACGAGGCGACGGAGCGCAGACGCTTCTCCACGCTCATGGTCAGCCTTTTCGCTGTTACCGCGCTGATACTCGTGGTAGCTGGCACCTACGGCGTGATGTCCTACTACGTGTCGAGGCGCACCCACGAAATCGGCGTGCGTGTCGCCTTGGGCGCCGACAGCCACAAGGTCCTGAGACTGTTCCTTTCGCAAGGCTTGCGGCTTGTCGCGTTGGGATTGGTCATCGGTTTGGGAGGCTCGCTGGCGGCAGGGCTGATGACATCGAGGATGGTCTTCGGCGTCAGTCCTTACAGTCCGTGGTTCCTTGGCCAGGGCGCGATCGTCATGCTGGTCGTCGCGCTCGCTGCTATCTCGGTTCCTGTGTTTCGGGCCACTCGGGTTGACCCGAACGATGCGCTGAGGATCGAGTAGCGTGATGTCGAATTCGAGATCAGGACTTGTAGGCCCGTTGCGGGAGCAACCCCGCCACCCCGCGAGCCGTCCAAGAGGAGAGTGGTACCGGCAGATGAAGGAGACGAGATAATGAATACGCTTAGACGTTCGGCGACGTTCATGCTACTGGCGGTATTGTCCGCGATACCGGCCGCGCGCGCTCAGACGCCGGCCGACGATGTCGTGCGCTGTGATGCGGCGATGCGCGCGGAGATCATCGACTCCGTCTCGGCGGCGCTGCTACAGACCTACATCTTCCTCGATGTGGCTGAAAAGATGGAAGAGCACGTGCGAGGACGTCTCCACGACGGCGCATACGACGAGGTCAACACGGTCCCGCAGTTCACCCAGATGCTAACGCAGGATCTTCGCTCGATCAGCCACGACCGGCACCTTGCTGTCCGCTACGTGCCGCCCGAGATGATGGTTCGCATGACCAGTGACGTGGATGCCGAAGAACTCGAGCGTGAGCGAGCCGAGGCGTTGGCCCGGTCGAACTTCAACTTCAAGAAGATCGAGATCATGCCCGGCAACGTGGGCTACCTGCGCTTCGATTCCTTCGTGGGCGCATCGCAATCGGGGCCTACAGCCATCGCCGCGATGAACTTCCTGGCCAACACGGACGCGCTGATCATCGACTTGCGTTACAACGGTGGCGGCTCGCCGAGTCTGATCCAACTGATCTACAGCTATTTCTACGACGAACAGACCCACCTCAACAGCTTCTACGTGCGCGAGACCGACGAGTGGGAGCAGTTTTGGACGCAGGCGCACGTCGAGGGCCAGCGGATGACGGAGGTCGATCTCTATGTGTTGACCAGCGAGCGGACGTTCTCGGGTGCCGAGGAGTTCTCCTACAACATGAAGAACCTGGAGCGGGGCACTCTCGTAGGAGACACGACGGGTGGGGGAGCCCACCCCGTGAACCAGCGCCTGTTCGAGAACCTGTACGTCGGCATGGCGCTCCCCTTCGGGCGAGCGGTCAACCCGATCAGCGGTACGAACTGGGAAGGCGTCGGCGTGATCCCGGATGTGCCGGTGCCCTCGGAGGACGCGCTCGACCACGCATACCTGCTGGCGGCGCGCAAGCTGAAAGAGGACGCGACCGACGAGCAACGCATTGCGAGCCTCGATTTCGTGATAGCGGGTCAGGAGGCGCGGCTGAACCCGGTCAGCGTCAGCGATGCCGTGCTCACGTCGTACGTCGGCACCTACGCGCCGCGCAGGCTGACCTTTGAGGACGGCCAGCTTTGGTACCAGCGCCAGGGCAACCCGCGAATGCGGGCCATCCCGATGACCGAGACTTTGTTCCGCTTCGACGAGATCGACTACTTCCGAATCGAGGTGGTGCTCGACGAGTCGGGTCAGCCGCTCAAGCTGGTCGGCCACTACGACAACGGCGTTACGGACGAGTCACCGCGTACTCGCGATCCTTAGCTGGGGACATGCCGCCGCCGTCGTCACTGTTCACCTAAGGGCCCCGCGGGCGTGACTGAAAGGCTGGCTGGTACTGGCGCGAAGCGTTTGTTTCTCATAGAATCCACTCTATGAGAAGCAAACGACCGAATCCCGCAGTCGTGAGGAGCAACGGGCCCAATTCCCATGGGCCGGCTCCTTTTGTCCCCGATCGTTTGCCGCCGCAGCTGGAGTGGAGCGCCCTTGTCCCACTCATCGGGCGGGCGAATGCTGCGCTCGCACGCTATGACGAGCTGCTGCATGGGCTAGTCAATCCCGACATTCTTCTCACCCCGCTGCGGACGCGCGAGGCGGTCCTGTCCTCACGGATCGAGGGGACGTGGGCCACGTTCGAGGAGGTGATGGAGGAGGAGGCGGATCCGGGAGTGGCATCGTCGTCGCGCCGTTCGGATGTCCGAGAGGTACTCAATTATCGGGAGGCGGTGCGTGTGGCCATCGAGGAGCTTGAGCGCAGGCCCATCTCGCTCAACCTGCTAAGGCGGGTTCACCAGACACTGCTCTCCAACGTCAGGGGGGGGAGTCGGGCACCGGGCGAATTTCGGCGCGTTCAAAACTACGTTGGCGCTCCCGGTGCGGGGGTCGAGGCCGCCACCTACATCCCGCCACCGCCGCACGAGTTGATCCCACTGCTCGACGACCTTGAAAAGTACATTCACTTCGACGAGCGCGACGCCGTAGTGCAAATCGGCGTGATCCACGCTCAGTTCGAACTCATCCATCCTTTCCTAGACGGGAACGGCCGCGTGGGAAGGATTCTCATCCCTCTGTTTCTCTTCTCGAGGGGGCTGATCAGCCGGCCGGCTTTCTACCTCAGCGCCTATCTAGAGACGAATCGGGCCGAGTACTACCATCGACTGGCGCGCATCTCGTTAGCGGATGATTACCAGAGTTGGGTAGAGTTCTTCTTGGAAGCCGTCGCCGAGCAGGCGGATGACGACATCAGGCGAGTGCGCGCAATGTGGGCTCTCTACCAGAGAATGAAGGTCATCGTGGTAGAGCATACGCGCTCGCATTTTGCCCTCGCTGTGGTGGAAACCTTGTTCACCTATCCGGTCTTTTCGACACCGCAGTTCGCAAGGGAGTCGGGCATTCCTGCCCCGAGTGCGGCGCGTCTCCTCAAGCTCCTTGAGGGCGCTGGCTCGGTTCGCGTACTCCGGCCCGGCCGGGGCCGGCGTCCGACGCTATGGGCGTTCCCGGAGCTACTGGAGATCGTGCGGTGACGGTTTCGGCGACCGAACAGGGCCGCTTGGTGTGTGCGAAGCCCCGCGGCCACAGTCTAAAAGGAGCCGATCTAATGCATGAGAAGGCCACGAGACGATTCTTAGGCAGTCCGGTCTTCTGTTGCCCGGTGCTTTTCTTTCTAGCTGCCGCGCCGCTCTCGGCCCAAGACGAGGACCCGCGCAATCCCGACTGGACCACCTATCACTCGACCGAGGGCGCCTACGCCCTGCTGGAAGGCTGGGTCCGCGAGTTCCCGCAGTTGACGCGGCTCTACTCGATCGGCGAGACGCTGGAGGGCACCCCTCTGTTGGTTCTCGAGATCACCAACGCAGATACCGGTGAGGCAGGCGAGAAACCGGGCTACTACTACGATGGGAACATCCATTCGGGCGAATTGGCCGGTGCCGAGGTGGCGCTCCACTTCGCATGGTACCTCCTCTCCAACTACGGAAGAGACCCCCGAGTCACTCGCCTGGTGGACACGAGGACGCTTTACGTGCGTCCCAAGTTCAATCCTGACGGCGCCGATATCGCGCTTGCTACCGATCAGAATCTGCGCAGCACGCCACGTCCCTACGATGAGGACGGCGATGGTTTGTTCGATGAGGATCCCGGCAACGACCTAGACGGCGATGGTAGCATCACGCAGATGCGGGTTCCGAGTTCCAACGGCCGCTGGAAGGTGAGCCCGGCGGATGCGCGCGTCATGGTGCAACGCGGTGACGCTGAGATCGAAGGTGAATTCTACGCGGTATACTCCGAGGGCCTCGACGACGACGGCGACGGTCGCTTCAACGAGGACGGGCTCGGCGGCATCGACATGAACCGGAACTTCCCGCGCAACTGGGGCCTGGAGTTCGAGCAGAGCGGCGCGGGCCCGTACCCGCTGTCGGAACCCGAGACGCGCGCGACGATCGAGTTCCTGAACGGGCATCGCAACATCACCGGCGTGTTCCACGGCCACACGTCCGGCGGCTTTCTCTTTCGCCTCCCATCGACGACTTCGTGGGACGACTACAACCTTGCGGACCAGAATCTCATCCTGGAGATGTCGCGAAAGTACGAGACCACGACGGGGCAGCGGGCGATCCCCAGTTACAGCAACCCGCGGGTTCACCGCTATGGTACGTTGATCTCGTGGTCGTACTGGGACTTCGGGGTCGTGGGCTTCGTTCCGGAGTTCTGGGGCGGCTTCGGCCGCGATTACGACGGCGACGGCGACATCACGGAGGCGGAGCGGCACCGCTGGAACGAGCAGGAGCTCGACGGCGAAGGTTTCGCTGACTGGACGCCCTACGATCACCCACAGCTCGGCCCGGTGGAGATCGGCGGCTGGCGCCGCAAGTTCACGCGACAGAACCCGCCGCCGCATCTCTTGAAAGGCGAACTGGAGTTGTACATGCCGTGGATGTTGTGGTTGGCCGAGATCGGTCCGCGGATCGTCCTGAAGGACGTCGAGGCCGCGCCGCTGGGCGAGGGGCTCTTCAAAATCAGCGGCGCCGTCGAGAACGAAGGATACTTGCCGACCCACATCACTCAGCGCGCGCTGGAAGCGGATGTCGCGGTGCCGGTACGGGTCGTTCTAGAGTTGACCGATGCCGAGTTGGTGACGGGCTCGCTGAGAACCGAGATCGGCCACCTCGCCGGCGCCCGCGATGCGCAAGGAAGGGCCGGGCCCGCCGCGACGCGCCGAACGATCGAGTACGTACTGCGCGCCGCAGGCGACAACCCGCGAGTCCTGATCACCGCGCGATCCGAAAAGGGTGGCGTGGCGCGGCGCGAAGTGAGGCTTGGCGGCGGTGGGTGATCGAGTTTGGATGTTCAGGCGTCGCTCAACGCGGGCTCCGTTCCCTGATTGAGAATGGCAAGCTGCCGCCGGTACGCGAATAGGCGGTGGCGCTTCTTGCCGGTTATCTCTCGAGCGATTCCCAGAGCGTCGAGGCGCTTGAGCGCGCTGTTTACGGTGGGCCAGGTGAGACCGAGTTCCTCAGCCGCGCGGGCCGGCGAAAGGATGATTCGGCTGCGAAGTAGGTCGTAAACCGCTAGAGCCGAGCTGGCCGCCCGGCCGAGGCTCGCCACGCGTTGCTGATCCTGCTCGAAGATCTCTAGCAGAGCGCTCGTGGTTGCCGCGGTCTCACGGGCGACCCCCTCGACCCCGATTAGATAGAAGCCGAGCCAGCCCTCCCAATCACCGTGCGTGCGTATCCGCTGGAGTGCGTCGTAGTAGTCGGCACGATTCTGCTTGAAGTACAGACTGAGATAGAGGAAAGGTTGCTGGAGGACTCCGTCCACTACGAGGAGCAAGCTTATTAGCAATCGCCCGATACGGCCATTGCCATCGAGAAACGGGTGTATCGTCTCGAACTGGGCATGCGCCAGCCCAGCCTTGAGGACGGGTGAGGTCCTTCCCAACTCGTCGTGCATAAATCGCTCGAGGTTGTCGAGCGCCACCATCACCTCGCGCGGTGGAGGCGGCACGAAGCGGGCGTTTGCCGGTCGAGTCCCGCCAACCCAATTCTGTGTTTGTCGAAACTCGCCGGGCGATCGGCTGCTTCCACGTCCGTCTTGGAGCAGAACGCGGTGCATCTCTCGCAAGAGGCGCAGGCTCAATGGAAGGCGACCCGCTCGGATCGACTCGAGCCCATACTGCAAGGCTGCGACGTAGCGCGACACTTGGGCAACATCGTCCACGGGTGTCCCCGGGACTGCTGCGTTCTCGTACTCGAGTAGTTCGGCCAGCGTGGACTGTGTGCCCTCTATCTGGCTCGAAAGCACGGCCTCTTTCCGCACGTACATGTAGAGTAGTCGGTGAGGATCGACTCGTTCCGATACTCCGTCCAGGCGGCCGAGGGCATGGGCGGCTTCCTCGTGCAGGCGACGGAGCTCGCTTGTCATCTCTACCGGCGGATCTGGGGGCAGAGGTGCGGGAATGAACGCCACGTATCCCTCGGGCCCGGTGTGCTGTCGGACGTACCGTCCAGCGCGGGTCGACTCGGAATGGGTCATTGTTACTTCGTGCCGTTCAACTTTTGATAGTGTTGATCGTTATCAAAAGATATTGCTCTTGCTTTTGACTGCGTTATCTCTCCACGGTCCCGGTCGTGGACTCAGATCACCCTCTCCTGCCTTTGGCAGGATTTGATGTTATCAAAAGATAATAGCGTAACATTTAATAATGCAAGTCTCCGCCTGCCTATTAGACTTGACGAGTCTAACGAGCATGACTATAATAGTCACAATGAACCCGACAACGAAGTACGCTTCGATTAGCAGTCTCAAGGCCAAGCTCAGCCAGTACCTCGATGCCGTCAGGCGCGGCGAGGAGATCATCGTGACCGATCGCGGTCGGCCGATCGCTCGGGTCGCGCCTATTAGAGGGCTGGCAGAGGAGTCGGCGCGCCGGGATGAGTTGATCCGCAGTGGCCGACTTCGCCCGCCGCGCCGAGATCTCCCGTCGGGATTCTGGGATCAGCCCCGGCCGTCCGATCCGGAAGGGCGCAGCCTCTTCGCCCTCCTCGAGGAGCGCGAGGAGGGCCGGTGAGATTCTGGGATTCCTCGGCTCTGGTGCCTCTTTGCTTGGATCAGCCACGGACCGAGCGCGCACGTGAGCTTCACGAACAGGATCCCGATCTGGTTGTGTGGTGGGGCTCGCCCGTCGAGTGTGCGTCAGCGTTCGCGCGGCTACGCCGGGACGGCATTCTGGACCCCGACGACGAACACCTCGCCCTGTCGATCCTCGCCGCTTTGCAGGATGCTTGGTACGAGATTCAGCCCGGCGACGGGTTGCGTACTCAGGCGCTGCGGCTCCTCAGGCTCCACCCCCTGAGGGCCGCCGACTCGCTGCAGCTCGCCGCCGGACTCGAGTGGGCGGGTGTGCCGCCGACCGGTGAGTTCGTCACCTTCGATCAGCGGTTGGGGGCTGCGGCGCGGCGCGAGGGCTTTCGCTTGGTTTAGCGGATACTCGCGGACGGTGGTACAGTCTATTCACGCTTCCTGCCTCTTCTGCCGTATCTCGCCAATTCCTCGCGAACTACGGCTCTGACCGTGTCCTCCAAGGTTTCATCGCTGGACGAGATGAACTGGCGAAGCGCTGCATTGATAGCCGTCTGGTAGTTGCCGCCGCCTGCTGCGTGTGCCCGGCTGCGGAACCACTCCAGGACGTCGTCATCGATACGAATCGTGATACGCGTCTTTCCGGGCGGCTCATTCACCACTGGGCCGCGCTTGCCTTTACTGAAGTCGTATTCCTTCTTCATGAATTCAGCCTTCGTGCTGGCGTCGGCGAAATCGACGCCATGCTACCTCAGGTTTCCACGCGCCTTCTGGTCATCCCAGACGTACTCCACCAGGGTAATGTATGTACATGTGTACATACAGACAAGTGGCTCGCGTCGCCACACATTTGAATAAACCGCTTGAGCAGGAGTGATAGAGACGTGGTCGTCGGGATCTTCGGGTAGTTCCGGCGGAGAAGGTTGGATAGGCTCATCCCTTAGAGTGCGACGGTGGACATGGATCTGTTGCGTGAAATAGCTAGCAGCGCTCTGGATCTGGTTCCCGCGGCGGTGGCCGTGGCTGCCGTAGCCATCACGCTGTTCGTGGTGCATCGCCTGTTGGAGCGGACGAGAGGCCCAGCGGAGTTCAGCAGCTTCCGCAACCAGCTCATCATGCTGGGGCTCACCTTGGTTGGCGGACTGCTCGTGATCCTGGTCCTGCCGATCGGCGAGGCGACGCGTGGCCAGCTGCTCAGCCTGATCGGAATCCTCTTCAGTGCCGCCATCGCGCTTTCGTCCACCACCTTGCTCGGTAACGCCCTGGCCGGCCTGATGCTCCGGGTGATGCGGAACTTCCGTATGGGTGATTTCATTCAGGTCGGCGAACACTTCGGACGGGTCTCGGACCGTGGTCTGTTCCACACCGAGATACAGACGCAGTACCGAGAGCTCACCACGCTGCCGAACCTGTACGTCGTGACGCATCCAGTCACGGCCTCCGTAGCTCCGGGACCCTAATCGAGACCACGGTCTCGCTGGGCTACGATGTTCCACGAACACGCGTCGAGCGGCTGATGTTGGAGGCGGCCGAGGAGTGCGAGCTCGAGGAACCCTTCATGCACGTAGAAGAACTGGGCGACTACTCAGTGACCTATCGGGTCGCCGGTTTGCTGAAGGACGTGAAGAAACTCATCTCCGCCCGGTCGGACTTGCGCGAGCGCGTGATGGACGGGCTTCACCGCGGCGGTGTTGAGATCGTGTCGCCCACCTTCATGAACCAGCGCGTTTTCAAGCCGGACAGTCGATTCATCCCGGAGGTGGCGGTGGAGCAGCCAGAGGCAGAGGAGTCGACGCCCGAGGAAGTCGTCTTCGATAAGGCCGATGCGGCCGAATCACAGGAAGCGCTGCAGCTCAGGCACAACGAGTTGATCGAAGAGATCAAATCACTGAAGGAACGGATCAAGAAGTCCGAAGAGGAAGAGGAGAAACAGGAACTAGAGGCGCAACGCGAACGGTTGGAAACCCGGTGTGAGCACCTGGCCCGCGTCATCGAGGCGGCGAAGTCCGACTCGGGCGAGGAAAAGAGCTGAGGCCTAGCCCAGTCAGCCGTGGGCCAGCAGGAGGTTCCGCTGTTCGAGTTCGGCAGCGCGATTACTCTGAAGGTCATCGTGGCCAGACTAATCGGGGGATTGAGGTGAACCTGAGCCGCAGAGTCCGTATAGCCGCCATGGGGATCGCGTTGGCCGTTACCTACGCTGGCGTGTTGTTCGTTGCCAACCGGCAGCTTTCGCGACTGCTGCCCGAGGCTATCGCCGAGGCGGTGGGCGGGCACGACGCCGACCGGTACGCGGTACAGATAGGCAGGGTCCGCCTTTCCCCTACGCTGAGAGGACTGACGGTCGAGGACCTGGTCGTCGCCTTCGATTCGACGGCAGCCGAAGCCATCACCGAGCCGGCCCTGGTTCGGTCCGCCGGCCTGGGCCGGGTGCGCCTGTCGGGAATACGTCTGATACCGCTCCTGTTTGGCCAAGGGATCTTCGTCTCGTCCGCCGAGATCGACGAGCCTGAGATCGTGCTCGACTTCTCTGGAAGCGCGGTCCAAGGGTCATCGGTCCGGGACGCGGATAGCAGCGAGACAGTCAGCCCCGCGTCGGAGGAATTCCGTCCGCCCGAGGCGAGCCTTCGGTACTTCCGCATCCGGGACGGCTCGGTCGATCTGATCCGGGTTACGGATCACGGGACCCTGACGTCGTCTCTTCACGGCCTCGACCTGGAGCTTACCGAAATCAGGATCGACGAGGTCGCGTTCGCCAATCCGGCTCGTGCGCTGGCGAACTCCGACGTGTCCATCGCGTTCGACAGCGCTCGCTACATGTTCGACGACAGCCTGTACGTGGCCACGGCCACTCGATTCCGGGCGAACAGCCGGGACTCGTTGGCGGAGATCGGGGCAGTCCAGCTCACTCCCACGCTCGGAGCCGCTCCCTTCTTCGACCGCCTTCCCCAGCGGGCGGACCGCATCAACCTGAGCGCCGGGCCCGTTCGTATCGAGGGGTTCGATTTCGCCGGCTATGTGCGTGAAGATACCGTCCGCATCCGTTTGATCGACGTGGACTCGCTGGATCTTCACGTGTACGCCGACATCAACTTGGAGTGGGGGCCGCGAGCCCGTCCCTGCCGCTACCACAATGGGTTCGCGGAGATCGAGTTTCCGCTGCGCATCGATACCGTTCGCGTGGAGGACGCGCTGATTCGCTACTCGGAGCTGGCCAAGGGCTCGGAGCGCCCGGGAGAGTTGACGCTGGAAGAGCTCGACGGCACCATCGTGAACCTGACGAACGACCCGAACGCGATGACGGACGAAACACCGGCCGTTGCCAGCGTCACCGCCAAGCTGTTCGGAGAGGCGCCCATGCAGGCGACGCTCGCCTATCCGCTGCTGGCACCGACCCTCGATTTTAAGGTCGAGGCTTCGGCGGGATCGATGGACATGGTTACGGCCAATCGATTCGGCGCGAACGTGGCCGGCGTGGAAGTCGAGCAGGGCCAACTGGACAGTCTGTGGCTCAGTGCAGAAGTAGAGGACGGTCGAGCCGAGGGGCGCGTCCTCATGCGGTACCGTGACCTCGATTTCAGGCTAATCGACAAGAACAGCGGCAAGGAGATGGTCTGGCACGCGGTGGCAGGGTTCGCTGCTAACCTGGTCGTCCGCTCGAACAACCCGCGTCGCCCGGACGACGCGCCCCGGGAGGGAACAATCGACTACACTTGCGGAGACAAGGACATCGTCTTCTTCGAATTCTTCGTGCACTTCCTTGCGAACGGGTTGAAACGCATCGTGATTGGATAGCAGTCTTGCGGAGCGTATCTTTCTGTTTGCCAATACCTACAAGAGCCCGCGGGTGGAGAACAGGAGGAAAGATGAGATACGTGGCAATCGCGGCCATGACTTTGCTGGCATTCGGACTGGCGACGCCGGCACAGGCCCAGAAGGAGTCGGAGATCTTGAAGGTCCAGCAGGTCATCGCGACGATGGTCGAGAAGGTCGCGGGGATGCAGGACTGGTTCGACTCGTCCTACGGCTACGTGGTCTTTCCGAACGTGGGGAAGGGTGCCATCGGCGTCGGTGCCGCTCATGGGAATGGCCTCGCCTACAAGGGCGGCGAGCTCGTGGGGAAATCGGAGCTGGTACAGGTCACGGTTGGCCTTCAGTTGGGCGGGCAGTCGTTCGTCGAGGTGATCTTCTTCAAGGACGAGACGGCGTTCAAGGACTTCACACGAGGCAACTTCGAGTTTGCGGCGCAGGTCTCTGCGGTGGCCCTTACCGCCGGGGCGTCGGCGGACCTCGCCTACAACGGCGGCGTGGCTGTCGTGACTATGACCAATGCCGGCCTTATGTACGAGGCGGCGGTAGGTGGACAGAAATTCAAGTACGAGCCGATCGAGGAATAGCGGCGACGAAGCGGGCCACCTGTCCCGTGCGCGTTGTCACCAACGTCCTCGCCTATCGTCGAGATTCGGCGCAGGGCGAGAAGCGAGCTCGGGCAAAAGCCTGGATGGAACAGCTTTGGGCGGCCCGTAGCGCGCTTTGTCCGACGGCCTTATAGAAGTGTCCTCGGTGCAACGATCCTTGAATGACCGGATCATATGTGATGACAGCACGGATGTCGTGCTATGTCAGATCGCAGGAGTACCTGACCTGAGAGCTAAGTCAGCTCTCGCGAGGGGCGAAGCTCGCGAAGAAACGCGTCAACGGGCAGGCAATACACGTTGCCGATTTTCAGGCGCTCCGACCCGCGGTAGAGTAGCACCACCTGGCTCTCCGGGTAGTCGGCCTTGAACGATTCGAGTCCGCGAAGGTCCTCCGGTCGCACCCGGCCCGAGTTCTTTACCTCCAGAGCCCAGAACCCCTCCGCACCGTAGAGAACGAAATCGACCTCGACTCCTGAACGGGTTCGCCAGTAGAACAGGTCGAAACCCGCTTCGGAATAGGCGACCCAAGCTCTCAAGTGTTGGGCCACCAGCCCCTCCAGCGCCGCGCCCTCGATCTCCTCAGGTCGGTCCAGCGGCCCAGCGGGGCGAAGCGATCGATAGACGCCGGCGTCGAACAGGTAGAACTTGGGATGTGCCGCCGTCTTACGTTTGGCGCGACGCCTGAATACGGGAAGGCGATAGGCGAGCAACAGGTCCTCCAGCACCTCCAGGTACCCGGTGACTGTTCTTCGCTCCACCTGACTCTCTCGCGCCACGTTGCTGATGTTCATCACGCTCGCGTGGGAGAAACTGACAGCCTCTAGAAAACGCGCGAAGCTCCCGACTTGCCGAACCCACCCCTCCACCTGGACTTCTTGCTCCAGATACAGAGAGGCATAGGCGCTCAAGACCTCGCCCGGATTCGGGGCGGCCAACACCAGTGGCAGCAACCCCACTTCCAGAGCTGGCTCCACGCGAAACTCCCGGAGTTCGGACGCCATAAACGGATGGAGGGTGCGCACGACCGCGCGCCCGGCCAGTAGATCCACCCCTCCGCGCCGGAGCTTGCGGGCGCTCGATCCCGTGAGAATGAACCGGCAGCCCGGTCGGCGCTCGATCAGGTCGTGAACGACGTTTAGCAACTCGGGAACTCGCTGAACCTCGTCGACGATGACGACCGTCTGGCCCGTCGCGCCAGCCACCAGCTCCGAAAGC
Source organism: Gemmatimonadota bacterium (assembly GCA_039588015.1). Taxonomy (GTDB): domain Bacteria; phylum Gemmatimonadota; class Gemmatimonadetes; order Palauibacterales; family KS3-K002; genus JASFMO01. The sequence goes on from JBDHAS010000008.1 coordinate 33,540, forward strand.
CGTTCCGGGCGCGCGCTCATCTCCCGGTAGACTTCGGGTCGCAGCAAGTTCACTGACAGCGCTTCAGGGAACCTGTGCTCCAGCCAGGTCGTCTTTCCCGTGCCGCGCGGGCCGAACAGGAAGAAGCTGCGCTCTGGGATAGGCAAGAAACGGGGAATTAATTCCATTTTGGGCCTCAAAGTGGAATTAGCATCGCCATAATCCTATCGAGGAGGCCCCGATTGTCAACCCGTGGCCAGACCCTTGCTAAGACTGTGGCCATAGCCTTCTGCGGGAGGATCGCCGGTCAACAGTCGGTCATCCCGATCAATCGGGCTCCGCCTCTTCAACCTGTTCGACCGGGTTCCACCCGCCGCCTAAGGCTTTGTAGAGCTGGACGAGCGACGTCAGGCGCAGCTGTAGCGTTTCGGAGGCCCGCAGCTCGGACGAGAAGAGCTGGCGCTGGACCTCGAGGTATTCGAGGTAGCTGGTCATCCCCTGGTCGTATCGAATCCACGAGAGGCCTTCGGCGCTGCGGGCCGCCTCCAGCTGTCTGAGGCGGCTGGCGTATTCGGTCCGATACGTGCGCACCGCGACCATGGCGTCCTCGACCTCGCGGAACGCGGTCAAGATCGCGCCCTCGTAACGCGCCAGAGCCTGTTCGGTGCGCGCGATCTCGGCGTCCACGCGGCTCTGGTTCCTCCCAGCGTTGAAGATCGGCGCGAAGATGTCCGCGGCCGCATCCAGGAAACCGATGGATGTGTTGGCTATGGAAGCGCCGAGGTCGGCGCTGAGCGTGAGGGACGGGTACTTGATCGCCTCCGCTACCCCGATGCGCGCCGTTTGCGCGTGAAGCTGGCGCTCGGCCTGGAGAACGTCCGGCCGCCGGTCGACCAGTTCCGACGGGAGGCCCGCGGGAAGCTCCGGCGGCAGGATCTGCTGGTCCAAGGCCAGGCCACGGGGGATCGACATTGGCGGAACGCCCAGCAGCACGCTGATCGCGTTCTCCGTCTGCGCTCGGCCTCTGCGGAAAGACTCGACCGCTGCCTCGGCTTCCGCCAATTGGATCTCCGCCTGGTTAACGTCGACCTCGGCTACGGCCCCAGCGTTGAAGCGCGCTTGAATGATGTCCAGCGTTTGCGCACGAGTCTCCACGGTGTTCTCGGCGACCGTTTGACGATTATCAAAATCCCGGAGTAGCAGGTAGAAGCTAGCCACATCGGCGACGAGGCTGATGGTCACGGCGCGGTACGCCTCCTCCGTGGCGAGCAACTCGTTCAGGGCCGCCTCGTTGGAGCGGCGGATCTTGCCCCACAGGTCCAGTTGCCAGAACGCGTCCGCGGCGATCAGCCCGCTGGCGCTGACATCCTCCTCGGTGTTCGCGTTCACGCCGGCGCTGGCGATGACGTTGACCTCGGGGTAGAGGTCCGCGCGCGAGAAGCCGAGGTTCGCCCTCGCTTCGGCGATCCGAGCCAGCGCCGCGTCCAGATCCTTGTTGTGCTCTAGCGCCGTCCGGATCAGGGTCTGGAGCACGGTGTCCTGAAAGAGATCCCACCAGGCCAGATCCGCGATCGAGTCCGCTGGAAGCACGACCGGAGTGTCGCGTGGGACTGCATCATCGCGATACGCGTCGTGCTCTGGCACGACGGGCCGTTCGTAATCGGGCCCAACCTTGCACGAGGAAACACACAGGACAGCGAGGATGATGCTCGTAGTTCGTGTCATGGTCACGACTCCCGACGTGGGAACAGGTTCAAGAGTACGTTGTGGGCTACGACGGCGTAGATCACGGCCACGGTGATCTGGAAGACGCGTGTCGTCGACTTATCGCTCGCGTCGCCGTACGAACTGGTCGTCGATCCGATGATGAGGACCAGAGTTGAAAAGGCCATGCCGAAAAGCGGCGCCCAGCGACTGCTGGAGAACAGGCCCGCACCGAACAACAGCCCGGCAAATAGGGTCAGCAAGATCAGGAAACCGAAGTGCGGGGCAATCACGAGCAAGTCGTAGATGATCATCGAGCCGATGCCGCCGATGAGATTGCCCACGATGAGCGCGGCACCGGCCTTGTAGCCGGCCGCGAGGCTGGGCTGCAATGCCAGGATCGCGATGAAGATCAGGATGATCAACGAGGCGGCACTCTGAAATGCGAAGAAAAGCGCGGCCACAGGAAAGACAACGGCTGTGCTGACCAGCGCACGATAGATGTCATGCTCGGCAGAGGGTTTCTTGTCTGCGGAGGCGTCCGAGACCGCGATTTCCGGTTGGGGCGGATCGGGGATCGCGATATGGGCGAGCCAGACGACTACGAGCGCGATGGTGGACCCGAAGATAATGTAACCCGCGATCGTTATCGCCAGCGCGCTCGACAGCGAGGCGAGGATCGGGATTAAGAGTAGCGCGATCAGCATCCAGGTGATCAGGAGCGGTGGTGCGCCTCTCGTGCTTGCATAGAACAGGTGAAACAGCAAGAGACCCAACACCAGCAGGTAGACGACGGGGAAGGGCACGAGCAGCAGCCCCACCGCCAGGCCGGCTAGACACGAAATGGCCACGACGAGCCCGAACGTCACGAGCCCCTTGACCGCCGGTCGGGCTGCCGGCGACCCCAGGAAGCTGAGGACGAGCACCGGCGTCAGAAACGACAGCTGCCAGTCGAAGCCCATCGCCACGGCCATGGCGAACGCGCTGCCGAATCCGTAGCGAAGGATGCGAACCGTCCGGATGTCGGCTGTCTCTGCCGCGAGCGGTGCTACGGCTGCGGTATCCTTAGCGGACATACGAGAGCAGGCTCGACAATCGGATCCGGAGCTTGCCGATGGTGTTCAGGATGAAGTGGTTACCGGTATATACGATCACGTCCGCCTGCCCGCCCACCCTCAGCAGACCCTGGGTCTCGTCGGCGTCGAATCGCACCACCACGGGGAATCGCTGCGGGTCGCGCAGCCAGCCCTTGGAGCCCTCCACCGTGGGCAGCGTGCCCGGCGCCTCGCCGCCCGGCTGGCCGACGCCGTAGCCAACGCTGGAGACGGTTCCGCTGAAGATCCTCCCCGGCGCGACGTCGAGGGTAAACTCTACTCTATTCCCGGGCTCGATGTTCGAGATGTTGTTCTCGCGCATGTCCGCTTCGATCCACACGTCGTGCGTCGAAACGAACGTGGCCAGCGGTTGGCCGGAGGCGGCGAACTGGCCGACATCGAGCCGGAAGCTCTCGATGCCGCCCCGGGATGGTGCCCGCAGCGTGGTGAACCCGAGGTTCAGTTGCGCCTGCTCCAACGCCGCTTCGGCCGTCCGCAACGTCGGGTTGTCGGGTCCGGTCTCGCCCAGTTGTTGTATCGCCCGGTCTAGGTCGGCCTCGGCCGACGCGACGCGTTCGACGGCCTGGGCCAGCGCGGTCTCCGCCCGATCGATGTCCGCCTGAGATAATGCGCCGGGGTTCTGATCCTGCACCGCTTGTACGCGGTCGAAGTTGCGCTGCGCGCGGTCGAGCTGTGCCCGGGCGACGCCGAGCCTCCCCTCGGACGAGCGAACCGTCGCCGTCAACGCACCCACCTGCTGCTGCGCGGCGTCCAGCGACGCCTCCGCGTTCCGCACGGCCAGCTCGTACTGGCGGCGGTCCAACTGCATGAGTGTATCGCCGGGCTCCACGACGTCGTGCAGGCGAACCTTCACATCGACCAGGTAGCCTGACACCTGGGGGATGATCGGCACGACCAGCCCCTGGACGCGGGCCTGCGCCGTGTACGGGGTGACCCGGTCCGAGACCACGTACCAGATGAATACGATGGCGACAACGGCGAGCACGTAGAGCGTGATGCGGCGCGCCGGATCCATTCGCTTCTTTTTGCCCGCTGTCGCGGCGCTAGCATCCGGATCGGGCAGCGAGTCCGGAGACGGCGGCGCCTCCGCCTCGGCGTCTTGATGTGGTCTGTCTGAGCCCTCTGCGGACATAGCCTTCCCCCTACGCCGCGAGCCGCCTCGAGGCGCGTGCTTCACAGAAGGGGCCCTCTGTGGGTCCTTCCGTTCGGTGATCGTTGAGGGTTTACAGGGTCGGAAGGCTATAGGGGCCCAGGCAAAAGCACAAGGCAGAACATGGAACCCTGGTGGTTAGCATCCCAACTGGCCTCCACCCGGCCGCAGATTCCGACTTGACAGCTCCTCGCAATACTAATATAGTATTACAGATATTATGTAATACTGTTACGTGAAAGGTACCGGTCATGACTGAAGATAGGCGAGGACGATTCAAGAACAGTCTCATGGGGAAGATCATCGATACGTTGGACTCGCTCGGGGTCGAGATCGATGAGGATGTCGTGGCCGGCCTCGATGATCTTGAAGACAACTTGAAAGTCGTCTGCGTGACACCCGATTTGGGTGAAAGCGTTCGGGAAATGGGCGAATTCCCACGCGATCGTACGGTCATGGTCAGAGTTGACAAGGAGACCTACAACCGGCTCGACGCGTGGGTGGAAATCGGCGCAGTCAAGAGCCGCTCGGAGGCAGCCGCGCTCTTCATAAGGGAGGGGCTCAAGGTACGCGCCGCCGAGCTGGCCGAGCTCGAGGAAGCTCTTCGCCGCGTCGAGGAAGCCAAGAAAGACCTGCGGGACAAAGCGAAGACGGTGTTCGGCGAATCGTCGTCAGATGACGAAGGCGGCGACTGATGCAGCCCGCCAGACTCTTGAACAAGAATTTCGCGCTGCTCTATCAAGGGCAGCTCGTAAGCCAGATCGGGACCTCTGTCTATCTCATTGCGATCATCTTCTGGATCAAGCACGCGACCGGCTCTGCGACGGTCGTCGGGCTGTTGGCGATGGTAGCCACAATTCCCGGAATATTCCTCGGACCCTTCGGCGGCACGTTCGCCGACGCCTTCTCGAGAAAGCGAACCATCGTGCTGGGTGACGTGCTTAACGGCCTACTGATCTCGCTTATTGCCGGGCTGATGTTCTTGTCCCCTGATTCCCTTAGCCTGATAATCACCTTGTTGTTCATCGCGGCCGTAATCAACGGCACCGTGATGTCGGTGTTCCGGCCCGCGATCAGTGCCGCCATTCCTGACATCGTGCCTGAGAGGCAGATCAATACGGCCAACGGCATGATGCAGAGCTCGTTTCAGGTCGCGATGTTGATTGGCCAGACGATCGGCGGTGTACTGTACCGTGTACTCGGCGCGCCGCTCGTCATGCTCATCGACGGCGTCACCTATCTGTTTTCGGCGATATCCGAAAGCTTCATATCGATTCCGCATAAAGCCCGCGACAAGTCGGTGAGCTGGCCGGCCGCGTTTCAGAGATTCAAGGTCGACACGTTGGAGGGCTTCCGGCATGTGTATCGTTCGACGGGCCTGAAAAACATGTTCTTCGTCATCGCGCTGATCAACTTCTTCACCGCGCCGTTCGGTGTGCTGTTGCCGTTCTTTGTCGAAGATACGCTCGGGTCAACACCCGATTGGTTCGGCTACATCGTCGGTGGAATGGCTTTGGGCACAATCGTTGGGAGTATGTCGGCCGGCGCATTGAATATCGCGCCGGCGAACAAGGGGAAAGCCGTGGTGGGCGCGATCACCTTACTGGCCGTGGGCTTCGTCGCTTTTGCCTACAGCCCGACGCCTGTGGTTGCACTGCCGATCCTGGCATTCGTCGGCGCGTGTTCAGGTCTGGTCGGCGTGCTCGTTACGAGCGTGATTCAACTCAGTACACCGAGCGAGATTCGCGGGCGGGTATTCGGTCTACTGGGCACACTGTCGGCTGGGCTCGCACCGATCTCGCTTGGACTTGCCGGAGTAGTCGCAGACCTCGTCCACCACAACATCCCGATCATCTACATCGTCTCGGGCGTGTGCATCATTGTCTTGATGCCGCTGCTGATATTCAGCGACTCCTTTCACGAATTGATGGCGTTTGTCAGCAGCGCGGATTCGGGCACAGCAACGAGTCCCGCCGACTAGCGGCAGGTTCCTCAGGCTCGCTTCGTGCGCCGCCGTCCCTGCGTCTGGCTCAATTGTACGCACCTTGCCTGAACCCTCTGCAGACATACCTTCTTTCCCTTCCGCACGCACAGCCGCGCAAGGCCGCGCGCTACTCCGATAGACCGAGTCTGGGTAGTCAGAACCAGATTTTGGAGCAGTCGCTAATCTTGCTTCGGATGAATTGGAAGGGAAGGCCGCCTTATGAACACTGGGGCCCCCATCATCGCGGAGGTCGGCCGCTACGCCGAACAGCAGGCCCCCGTCAACATGGAAAGGACTGAACCGTGAATGCAGCCAAGCCGTCTGTAGAGGATCAAGTCTTCGTCAGAAGAGCTGTCGAAGCCGCGATCCGGATCGGAGTGCTCTTTCTGCTGGTGTTCTGGTCGTTCTCGATAGTGAAACCGTTCATCGCGCCGGTCCTGTGGGGGGTCATCATCGCCGTCGCCGTGTTCCCGGCCTATAGCTATCTGGTGTCGAAGTTGGGCGGGCGCCGTAAGCTGACGGCGACGTTGTTGACGGTCGTTGCTTTAGCAGCTCTGCTGATCCCCGCCGTGGACTTCTTCGGAGGTGCCTTCGGCGGCGTGAAATCCGCCGCGACGCGGCTCGAGGAGGGAACGCTGGTCGTGCCGCCGCCGCCGGAGAGCGTGCGCGGCTGGCCGCTTCTCGGCGAAGACGTACATAGCATTTGGAGCCAGGCATCGGTCAACCTGGAGGCCACCCTCGAGCGTTACGAGCCGCAGGTTAGAGCGTTTGGGCGCTGGCTGCTTTCCTCCGCCGCCGGGCTCGGTATGACCGTGGTCCAGTTCATCATCTCATTCATCATCGCCGGCGTGTTCCTCGCCACGGCGGGCAGCGGTAAGGACGCTGCCGTCCGTGTCGCCAAGCGCTTCGCGGGAGACAAAGGCGAAGAGCTGACGACGATGACGGAGAAGACGATCCGCAGCGTGGCCCTCGGCGTCCTGGGTATCGCCACCATCCAGGCAATTCTGGGCGGACTGGGGATGGCGCTCGCCGGCGTGCCGGCCGCGGGTCTCTGGGCGCTGGCGATCCTGATACTTGCCGTGATTCAGCTGCCACCGCTCCTCGTCATGGGCCCCGCCGCAGTCTACGTGTTTGCCAACGCCAGTACGGTCACCGCGGTCATATTCCTGATCTGGGCGATCATCGTCAGCGGCAGCGACACTTTCCTGAAGCCGCTGCTCCTGGGGCGCGGCGTCGATGTCCCCATGCTGGTCGTGCTGCTCGGCGCGATCGGCGGGATGATGATGATGGGAATAGTCGGCCTTTTCCTAGGTGCCGTCATTCTGGCGATCGGTTACCAGCTATTCGTGGCGTGGCTCGAAGACGTTCCACCCGGCGCCGGCGAGCCGGAAGCTGCAGCTGTCAGCGGGGACTGACGTGGCTCGAGTCGCCGCGGTGCCCTGCGTCTGCCTGGCTGTTGCGCTCGTGTGGCTTCCTTACACCGGGCGCTCGATCGGTTCGGCGTGGCAGGATGAGGGGCACTTGTTGGTGAATCGCGTCGCTGCGGAGCACCTGCCGGACGACATGCCCGCCTTCTTCCGGGAGGCTGTGGAACGACTGGCCTACTTGGGACCGGAGCCCGATCGTTGGCGCCGAAACACCGAGTACAGCCTCAAGGAATCCCAGGAGCCGGACCACTTCATCAAGCTCGAGATTCTCGACGTCGACCTCGATACGCTACGCAGTCGCTACGACT
>JBDHAS010000009.1:0-64542 GCA_039588015.1 Gemmatimonadota bacterium
ATTCAGGAGACGGTGGACGGCTATCCCGGCATCTACCGCGACGTGCAGACCTACTTGAAGGAGCGTATTCGTGAGGTGCTCACGGGTGGCGGGGAGGCGATCATCGTGCGCCTCTATGGGCCGGAGCTGGACACCCTCCGCCACACGGCGGAGGAGATTGAGGAGGCGTTACAGGGCATCCCGGGGATGATCGACCTGCACGTGCAGCTCCAGGGCATGATCCCCCATGTACAGGTCAAGGTGGACCTCGCCGCCGCCGAACGCTACGGCATCAAGCCGGGCGACGTGCTACGGTATTCGAACCAGATGATGACGGGTCACGAGGTCAGCGACATTCATCAGGATGGGTGGGTGTACGACGTGCAGGTGTGGAGCATCCCCGAAGCGCGCCAGAACCTGACCAACCTGCGCGAGATGCTCATCGATACGCCACGCGGTGGTTACGTGGCATTGCAGGATGTCGCCAATGTGACCGTCGAGCCGACGCCGAACATGATCCAGCGCGAGGACGGCCAACGCCGCATCGACGTGCAGGCCAACGTGCGCGGACGAGCGCTGGGCGATGTCGTGGCCGACGTCGAAACACGCCTCGCGGGAGTACAACTCCCGCTCGGGTACCGTGCCGAACTGATGGGTGAGTGGGCGGAACGGCAATCGGCCCAGAGGCGCCTCATGCTACTGGCGATCGTCGCGGTGATCGGGATCCTCTTCCTGCTCGAGACCTCGTACAATAGCTGGCGCTTGGCGATCCTGTCGGCGCTCGTGGGCGGCGTTCTGGCTGCTTACCTGGGGACGGGGATCATCTCGCTCGGCTCGCTCGTCGGCTTCCTGACGATCCTGGGAATCGCCGCGCGGAACGGCATCATGATGATCAACCACTTCCAGCACCTCGAGCGCTACGAAGGCGAGGTCTTTGGGCCCGCGCTCGTGCTGCGCGGGGCGCAGGAACGGCTCGCGCCGATCTTGATGACGGCCCTGACGACCGGACTGGCGCTAGTACCGCTCGTGATCGCCGGCAACATCCCCGGCCACGAGATCGAGCACCCGCTGGCCATCGTCGTGCTGGGTGGTCTGGTGACGTCGACACTGCTCAACTTGTTCGTCGTCCCCAGCCTGTACCTGCGCTTCGCCAAGAGCGCCGTAGCCGAGAGCGTGAGCGTGCAGAGTGCTTAGAGCGTAGAGGCGACTCGGGCTCTGGCGGCAGTGTCGGGTCTGCCACTGCCGCCGGCGATGGAGCCCTCCCGCGAGTCGCCTCTTCGTCCCTAGTGGGACGTTCGGAAGACGGGATCAACCGGGTCAGGAACCATCGATGATTCCTGACTCGGCACTCTTCAAGACCGCTGCCGGGGTTGGCCTGAGGTCGAAGACGACCGATTTCGCGCCGTAGATAGAACCGATGGTCTGGCTGCGCCAAGCGCCGCCGGGTAGGTCGATACGAGAAACCCCAACGGGAGTCTTGAGATGCGAATTCTAAGTGCTGCGAGCCTTCCTCTCCTTCTTGCTCTGTTCGCGCTAGCCGCGCCTCCGCTGTTGGCGCAGTCGGGCGGCGGATCTGCGCAGTCCACCGAAGCTGCAGCGGCCGACACCGCAGCGTCCGCCGAGGCACAGGCGGCGGCCGAAACGATCACGTTTGCCCCGGGCTTGCGCATACAGGGCCGCTACGCCCACACCGAGATCGACGGGAACAACGATTTCTACATCGCCAGGGTGCGACTTAAGGCGAACGGCGACGTCTACGGGATCGCCACATACTACACCGAGGTCAAGCTCGACAACGTGGGGCGGTTCGGGCGGACGGTGAACGCACAGATCGAGAACGCCTGGCTCAACTTCCCAGTCTCGGACGCACTCGCCTTTAGGCTCGGGCTCTACGACATGGTCTTCTCGCGAAACGCGTTGACCTCGGATTCCAAGCTGCTGTTGATGGACCGGAGCCTGGTCAAGGATGCCCTGACCGTTCTCGGGTTCGCGGACAACACGGTCGGCGTCCTGGCACACGGACGACCCTGGGGTGGCCACTTCGAATACGGAGTAGGCGTATTCGACAATCTACAGTTCGAGGAGACAGGAACGCCTACGGCCAGGAGCGCCGACGGGGCGATGTTCACAGGACGTGTCGTCGTCCACCTGCTCGACCCCGCCCCGCCGGGCGGATACGCCGACTACCGGGGTTCGTACATTGGAGAGGGACGCAGGCTGTCGATCGGCACCAGCGCAGGTCTGCTGACCAAAGCGCGCACCGGCGACGAGACAACCGGCGAGGAATACGACATCCGCGCCTGGGGCGCCGACGTGTTCTTCAACTACTATGCGTTCACGTTCGAGGGAGAATACGACTTGTTCGTGGAGGACCAAGAGAATGCCAACGTCGATGGCGATGGCTGGTACGTCCAGGCCGGGTATCTGGTTCTGCCGCGCGTCGAGCTTGCCGCCCGCTACCAGGAACTCACGAATGACGACGCCGACGGCAACTTCTCGAACAAGTTCAAGTGGACATCGCTGGGTCTGAACTACTACATCCGTGGCCACAATCTGAAGGTCCAGGCGGACTACACCTTCAGGACGGAGGAAGTGGACCCCGTCGACAACAACGTGTTTCAGGTGCAGCTGCAGATGGACTTCTGAGTAGAGGAGGATGCACCCTTTGATGAAGACAGGGCTGAGGTTGGGTGGTCTCGCGTCGGTTCTTCTTCTGGCAGCGGCGTTCGCACCCTTGCCGGCGCCGGGTGGCGGCACCCCGGACGGGACGCCGGCTGCGCCGACGCAGGCTGCCGCCGCCGACGTCATCGTGTACGCATCGGACCTGTCGCGGAGGGACCTTTCCGAGTTCAGCTTCTGGGACGACCCGGCCTCGCCCGGTGGCACGCTTGCCGGTACGCCCAACACGGGAGATGAGCTGGACCCACCCCCGGAGAACGACCCGCATGTGACATTCCAGGTTGAAGTGCAGCGGGGTGTCCCCTACCGTTGCTGGATTCACATGAAGGTCGGAGAACCCAAGGGGAAATCGACGGCGAACATGTTCTGGGTGCAGTTTTCCGACGCGGTCGATGAGGCGAATGAGGAAGTATTGAAACCGCGCACCCGCAGCTACTTGACCGCCCAAGGCCCGACCAGGTTAGGTTGGGCTTGGGTAGGTTGCGACCTGGAGGGCGCCAGCCCGTCCGAGTCGTTGGTCCGTTTCGGCAAGAGCGGCGAGGTGACCGTGCGCATGCAGGCGGGCCAGGAAGGAGTCGGGTTCGACCAGTTCCTGCTGAGCCCCGAGCGTTTCCTCGAGCAGCCGCCCACCGAAGCAATCGTGCGCAAGCAATAGCGTAGGTAGGCAAGTAGTTCGATAACGAATTCGGAGGATGAGCATGATCGATGCCCCCGCCGACTGGGCAGCGGCGATCTTTCGCGCCGCGATGACGGCCGTCGTCGCTTTCATAGTGCTGCAGGCGAAGGAATTCCTCGACGCCGGCAGGTTCGACACGCCGGGCACCGGGGCCGATGCTGTCATGATCGGAATCGGCATGCTGATCCTGGCTTCGATCCTCAAGCTAGCGACGCGAAAAGCCTAGTGCTGGACCACACCGATAGTGACAGGTTGGCCCGTTTGAATATCGAAGGCAGAATATCGACTAGCCAATGATGAAGAACTGTTCTTGGAAATTCGACATTCGATGGTCATTATTGGCAATTCTAAGCCTGTCTGTTGTCTGGGGTTGTCAGGGCCAGGCACCGCAGGACGCCGAACAGTCGGCCGCGACCGTTCCCTTCGAGGTGGCCCACGTCCACTTCGAGCAGAACGCCACGGACGGGGACGTGGAGGTCGTCTTCCAAGCGAAAGGCGGCGACGAAGGGCTCGCGCACCTCGCGGTGACGGCCCCGGACGGCCGCCCGGTCGTGGACTTCACGGCTCCCGACGAGTCTACGCTGGGGATGCGGCAGTTCCGCTTCGAATCTCCGGAGCCGAAGGACACGGCGAGCCTGGCCGCGGCGTATCCCGAGGGCGTCTACGTCTTCTCGGGCGTCACCGGCTCGGGCGCTCGGCTGCGCGGTGAGTCCACACTTAGCCACCGATTGCCGCCACCCACGTCGTTCCTGCGACCCGGGACCGATGCCGAGGACGTCGCCGCCGGCAGTCTGGAGATCGTTTGGGCCCCGGTGGAAGATCTGGCGGCCTACATCGTCTACGTCGAACAGGATGAGTTGGACCTCAACCTCACGGCGCGATTGCCCGGGTCCGTGACCACGTTCGTCGTGCCCGACGGCTTCCTGTTCCCCGGAACGACCTACCAGCTTGGGATCGGCACCGTTACCGACGAGGGTAACACCTCATATGTCGAAACCAACATGACGACCGCCAGGTCACAGAGTCAGCAATGAATTCCGTAAACGTCTCAGCAAGAGCAGCTATGGCTACGCGCAAGAGACTGCTTGATACCGCGCGCGCGCTGGTCGCCGCATCGATCGCCGGCCTGCTCGCCTCCGCCGCCTGCGCCGGCGAGGTGCCGACCGGAGCGACCCCCCCGGAAGAGGAGTGGCTCGGCAACAACGACGGTGACAGCACGGCGGCCAACCTCAAGGTGGCCTTCATCGGCGATCAGGGCCGCGGCTCGGATGCCCTCGCCGTGCTGCGACTGATACGTGACGAAGGCGCCGACATGGTGCTGCATCAGGGGGACTTCGATTACGACGACGACCCGACCCTATGGGACGACAACATCACCAGCGTACTGGGCGACGACTTCCCCTATTTCGCCTCGGTCGGGAACCACGACGAGGACGCGTTCTACGGCGCGGGCGGATACCAGCAAAAGCTGGCCCAGCGGTTGAGCCGCATGTCGGGCGCGACCTGCACGGGCGAGCTAGCGGTGAACTCCGCCTGCGAGTACCAGGGGCTGTTCTTCATCCTCTCGGGTGCCGGTACGCTGGGCAGCGGGCACGAAGCCTATATCCGGCAGCTGCTGGCGGAGGACAAGTCTATCTGGCGCATTTGCTCGTGGCACAAGAACCAGACCGCGATGCAGGTGGGTGGCAAGAGCAACAGCGTGGGCTGGGGTCCTTACGAGGCCTGCCTCGAGTTGGGCGCGATCATCGCCACGGGCCACGAGCACTCCTATTCCCGTACCAAGACCCTGGTCAGCACGGAAGACCAGACCGTGCACCCCGATTGGCCGGACCCGGCGATTCTGCGGGTGGCGCCGGGCGCGACCTTCGTTTTCGTCTCCGGCCTGGGCGGTAAGAGCATTCGCGACCAGGAGCGCTGCCACCCCACTACTTACCCGTACGGGTGCAACGGCGAGTGGGCGTCCATCTACACGTCCGACCAGAACGCCCAGCACGGGGCCCTCTTCATCGAGTTCAATGTCGATGGGGATGCGGCGAAAGCGCGCGGCTACTTCAAGAACATCGACGGCGAGGTCGTGGACCAGTTCACGATAACGTCACAGATGAATTAGCCCGGTGTTGCGGCTGAGAGCGGGTCGTCTCGCTCCGGCCTCCCCCGCGCTCACGCCTGGCGGCGTGACCGCGGCGTCGCAAAACCAGCTTCGCTACGACGACCCGCTCCCAGCCTCACTATTGACCGCCTCGAAAGGTCATAAGGAGCCGCTGCAACAACACGCTACTGCGTCCGCCACAACGAGAAGAAGCTCAGCACCACAGGTCCGGACTTCGGGCAAGCGCAACCGCCGTAGCAGAGTAAGCACATAACTTCTCCGCACACACAAGGCAGCACAACAGCACACCTGGTCTGTTCATCGGACGGTTCATTCAGATCAATTTGAGACCCGGTCACGCCACCGGGCAATTACCAGCAGCACTGTTGACACCAGAGCCAGCGCGGCCGCAGCCCGGCCGAAAGTGGACCACAAGATCATATATAGCCAGATGAGTACGTATATCGACACGCCGAATCCCAACTCCACGATCCACGCGAGCAACTTGTCCAGCTCTGGCGTAGCCAACCTGATCCCTTCGCCTTCGGCAGGCTTGACTGAAGCGCGCCCTGCCGCTTGTACTGCTCCAGCAGCTTGTGACCTTTTCACTGAAGGCTTCAACCACATGTAGACCAAGACCAGGAGGATAGGCAGACCGATGATCAAAGCCGCGATCGCAACATCCTTTGCCCAGTAAGGAAGAATTCCGCTAGCACCTTCGATCATATGCACGGCGAAATACCCGGCCACCACGTAGACGACGCCCACGCCTGCGAGCCCGAACCGCTCAACCTCTCTAGTCAGCCAACGCTTGATACGCGACATAGTCGCACCCTCACAAGAGACTCCTACCTAACCTGATTTCGCCGCCGCGATCCCAGCTCGCTCGTCGACGGTAGCCAGTATGGCGCCGCCAACGATGAAGAACAGAATCACCACGCTGAAACCGACCCGCTGATTGAACGTGCCGGCGAGGATGCCGAGCAACAGTGGACCCAGAAAGGCGGTGGCCTTGCCCGAGAACGCGAAGAACCCGAAGAATTCGGCCTGGCGCTCAGCTGGAACGAAGCGGCCCATCAGCGAGCGGCTGGCCGATTGGTTCGGCCCGACGAAGATTCCGATGATGAACGCAGCGATCCAGAACCAGAGGCGGTTGGGGGCCGCGATCGCGATGACTCCACCGACCGTGAGCGCGACCAGGCTCCAGGCGATCGTCGCCTTACCTCCAACCTTGTCGTCCACGAAGCCGAAGACGGCGGCACCCGTGCCTGCCGCCAAGTTTATCACGATAGCGAATACGATGAGGTCGCGGACGCTGAAGTCGAACGTGCCCACCGCGTAGAGGCCGCTGAACGCGAAGACCGTGACCAGTCCATCATTGTAGACCAATCGGGCGAGCAGAAACTTCACGACCTCCCGGTAGCGGCGGATCTCTCGAAAAGTCTGCGCCAGGTCGCCCAGCGCGCCACGAATGTCTATGCGAGCCTTCGGGCCCTTTGGGTCTCTGACATACAGAAACGTCGGCAGGCTGAAGACTAGGAACCACGCCGCCACCAGGAAGTTCGAGGCGCGTAGGTTGGCGCCGGCCTCCGCACTCACCGGGAGGAGAGGTTGACCATTGATTCCGACGAGAGCGATAAGCGCGACCACAAGGACACAAAGAGCTCCGAAGTAACCGAGGCCCCATCCGTACCCGGAGACACGCCCGATCTTGTCCTGCGACACGAGCGATGGTAGAAACGAGTTGTAGAAGACGATGCCCATCTCGAACATGACGTTCGCGATCACGAACAACGTGAGGGCCGTGAGCACCGGGTGCGGCGTTTGCGGTGTAATGAAGGCAAGCATCGCGGTGGCGGCGACGCAAAGCAACGTCGTTGCGATAAGGTAGCGTCGCCGAGTCCCGCCGCGATCGGCGATCGCCCCCATGATCGGTGACAGAGTTGCGATGAGTACCGAACTGGCCACGATCCCGCGGGACCATAGCGCGGTACCGGCGTTCTCGTCGGGCGCGAAGTTCTGTGCGAAGTAGGCCGCGTAGCCGAACGTCACGACAAGCGTCGTGAACGCCGAGTTGGCCCAGTCATAGAAGCACCAGGCGGCGATCGCTCTTTTATCGTTGCGGATTTGATCGTTCATCCGATTCACCCCACACGCCAGCGCTGGTAGCGGAAGGAGAGTGCCAACAGCACGAAGGCCAATAGAACGAAGCTGCCTATTCGGTATAGCTGTGAAAGCTGGGACAGGTCGTAGAGAAACACCTTCCCAGCCGCTATCAGCGCCATTCCGAGTCCGGCCCAGCGGATCGGCGGCTGCTTCAGCCCGAAACCTGAGGCGAGCAACGCAGCGGCGTAGGCCATCCAGAACGCGCTGATGGACAGGTCGCGCGCGAGCGTCCAGCGCTCTGCGTCACCCAGCAGATCGTAGAAGCGGATGATCTCGCCCGTTCCCCAGCCCAAGAAGAAGACCGCCGAAGCCAGCAGCAGGAACGGGCGAACATGCTCCTCCCACGGCTTGACTCGCTCGAGCCGAAAGACGGCCAGCGACCAGACGGCCAAGCCCAAGCAGGCAACGAGCCCGCTAAGAGCCCACCCGCTGATGAAGGCCACGTCGGATTCCGGACGGAGGTGGACCGTATACCAGTACGTGATCACAGCCAGAACAAAGCCGGCCAGGCCCGCTGCTCGCGCCACCGAGTACCGCAACGCGACGCCCGCAGCAGTCAGCGCAAAACCTTCCACGAGCCAGGCGCGCGCCAGGCCCACATCCTGCCACAGAACCGCCGGTGCCACGAGCCAGAAGACGCTACCCAGCGCGGCCCGCCAGACACGGCTGCCGGCGCCGGTCCCCGGTTGGCTCCAAAGCGCATGCCCCACGTGCACGGCCCCCAACACAAGGGCGAGTGCGAAGCCGATCTCGTCGAGCCAGTCGCGGTACGCCGAATTCCAGATCCCGATCATAGCCGCAACGAAGAAGAGCCACGGCGGCACGAGAGTGAGACCGAGACCGGCGAAGTCATTGCCAAGCGCTATGGGGTCTTCGTGCAGCGCCAGCCGGTCGTCCATCCGATCCGCCGCCTCGCTCCCAGCGCCACCGCCCCCGGCCCAGTCTGTTATCCCAGCCCAAGCGATCCAGCCTGCGAGCCATAGTGCGGCGGCGCAGGCCGCGAAGCCTATGCCTGAGAACGCCCAATCATCGCTGCCACGCCAGTAGGACAGCCATCCCAGACCCACTACCAGCGCCGACACGAAGTGCCAGCGTCTTTGACGAGAGACGACCAACGCGGCGACTACCAGGGAGACGAGGTAGACCCCGTGAAGGTGCGGATCACCGGGGCTGGCGAGCGGCAGGAGCGTTCCGCCTGGTACCGCCAATGCCGCCAGGTACGGCCATTTCGCCCGGTGCGCGACCCAAAGGCCGGCGGCGCTGATGGCCGCGGCGCCAGCGAAGAACGTCATTCCCGTCACGCCCCATTCGTGGTATCCGAGCCCGAAGGACATCCATCCAAGTGCCACCGCGAGTAGCGACAGGTGATGCCAGCTTCGGCGAAGAGAGACCGTCAGCGCTGCTGCAACCAGCAGAACCAGATAGACCACGTGGAGCTGAGGGTCACCTGCGTTGGCAATCGGCAAGATGGACCCACCTGCTAACGCCACGCTTGCCAGGTAGGTCCAACGTCCGCGGTAGGCGACCCAGAAGCCGGCGCCGCTGAGCAGGCCCAAGTAGCCAAGACCGAAGACGTTCGAGTCCGTCTCGACTTGAAGGAGTATCGGCGCCAAGTACCCACCGAACGCGGCCAGGGCAACGAAGGACTCGGATTCGCGTCGAAGTCCGGTGACCGCGGCCGATCCGACCACGACGACCAAGAGAATGAAAGCCGGCGGAGTGGAAACCAGCGAGTAGAGGGCAGCTGCCGCCCAAATGCTCAGGTAGATGGCGGCGAAACCTCCGGCTGCGAGCCAGAGGCCGTAAGTTCGGTAGCCAAGCGCGCGAATCCTTTCGCCGGCAACAACGGCTACGATGCCTACTCCGGCCCCAAGAAGTACCCGCACCGTAGGACCGAGCCAGCCACGCTCGATCGCCTCCTTCACGAAGAAGCCGACGGCGAGAACAAGAGCGGCAACGCCCAACAGCAACAGGCCCCGTCCACCGAGCCAGAACTCCAGGTCGGCGTAGCTCTTTTCGCGCTCCTCGGTTGCCGCGACAGTCGCACTGTTTGGAGCGGGAGATGATGCCAACGGCGAATCGGCAGCCTCTTCACGGCGCTCGATTAGCGGCGGCGCAGGAGCGGCAGTAGCCTCTTTCGCAGCCTCCCTAGCACAAACCTGCTCTGCGGGCTCTCTCGCAACATTCGCCTCGTAACGCAACAGCCGCTCTCTGAAACGACGCAGTTCGCGTTGCACCTGCTCGGACTGTCGTTCCAGTTCGGCCAATTGCTGTTGAAGAAGCATTCGCTCGTCGTGAGTCATTCGCCCGTTCCTCTGGCTTCCCAAAACTCGATTTCCCTAGCCTCGCCAGCCTGACACGGGTAAGTTGGGCCTGTCGGGTAAACTGCCTTTCAGATTTCCATCAACTGGAAATCAACTCTATGGCTTACCTCCGGGTTCTAGGCGGCCTTTCGATCGAAGCAGACGCCGACAGGGCGTCTACTGGACGGGCAGCGCAGAGGCGCCGACTTGCCGTTCTCGCGCTCTTAGCCCGTGCGCCGGGCCTCTGCCTCAGCCGCGACAAGCTGATTGGCTACCTGTGGGCGGAGCAGGACGAAGAGCAGGCCCGGCATCGGCTCTCCGTTGCGGTCTACGATCTCCGCAAAGCGCTCGGTGAAAAGGCCCTCGTCTCCCATGGCGAGGATCTGTGTCTCGATCCGGAAGTCGTGCACACGGACCTCGCAGCCTTCGAGGAGGCGCTCGAGCGCCAGGATTACGACCGAGCGATCGGACTCTACGCGGGGCCTTTCTTGGACGGCGTGTATCTGTCTGACGCGCCGGAATTCGAGCGCTGGGTCGAAGAAGTCCGCGAATTCTGTGCGCGAAGTTACCGGCAAGCGCTAGAGGATCTAGCAATGCAACGGGAGGACTCGGGAGACCTCGCCGGAGCGATCGAGGCATGGCGGCGAGTCGCCGCGGCCGACGCCTACAATTCGCGGATCGCGCTCCGCTTTATGCAGGTATTACAGGCGGCGGGCAACAGAGCAGCTGCCCTCCAGCACGCCCAAGACCACGCTCGACTGCTCCAGCAGGAGTTCGGTGCTGAGCCCGACCCGGAGATAGCGGAATTCGCGGAACGACTCCGCGCGGAGCCTGCGGCGGTAGCCGGCCAGGCGGATCGTGCGCTCGATGCGGCAAGTGAGACTGGTGCAACCCAGGCAACGGATGAGTCCGATGCTCGTCAAGTCCCTCACGAGGGCCCTGCGCGACAGTTCGAGGAACGCGCCCAGATCAGGACAACGCCTAAGACCACCAGGAGATGGTCCCAGCGCAGAACCGCGGCGGTTGCTGTTGTCGCAGTGGTCGCGGCTGCGATTGGAATCATGCTGTCGCGAACCGAACGTCGGCCCGGGCCAAGTATCGCCGTTCTTCCGTTTCACAACATGAGTCCGGACGGGACCGGCGAGTACATCAGCGACGGCCTGACTGAGGAGATCATCAACGCCCTGTCAAAACTGGACGGGTTGAACGTCAGCGCCCGCACATCTGCGTTTGCTTTCAAGGGCAAGGAGTCGGACGTCCGCGAGGTGGCCCGACAACTGGACGTCGAGACCGTGCTGGAGGGCAGCGTCCGTTCGGACGGCGGCTATCTTGTCGTCACGGCTCAGCTGATCAACGCAGAAACCGGCTATCAGCTATGGTCGGATCGGTACGAGCGACAGTTGAAGGATGTCTTCACGGTCCAGGAGGGGATCGCCCAGGCTGTTGTGAATGCGCTGCGGCCAAGACTGTTGAGACAGAGCAGTGACCCGCTGGTGAAGCACTCGACCAGAGACTTCGAGGCCTATTTGCTGTACCTACACGGTCGTCATCACTGGTACCAACGCACACCCGAAGGCTTCGAGAACGCGATCCTCTACCTCGACAGCGCAATCGCACGAGATCCCGAGTACGCCATGGCGTACGCCGGGCGTTCCGACGTCTACAGTCTCTTGGGCGCGTACGAATACGGTTTGGCACCGCCCGCAGATGCGTTCCCGAAGGCGCGTGCCGATGCGGAGGCCGCTCTTCGCCTCGACCCCGACCTGGCCGACGCTCACGCCGCTCTCGCCAATATCATGTTCTGGTACGACTGGGATTGGGAGAGTGCTGAACGCGAATACCGCCAGGCTATCCAACTGAACCCAGGCTGCGTATCCGCTCACCACTGGCTCTCGCTTCTCTTGATCGCCACCGGACGCGAGGAAGAGGCCTTTGCCGCGATCAAGCACGCGCAAGAGCTCAATCCGCCGTCGCTCGTCATGACGTCAGCGCTCGGACGCCACTTCTATTTCACTCGAGCCTACGATCGCGCGGTCCAGGAGTATCGTCGCGCTCTGGAGAGGGACTCCACATTCGTCACCGCGCGCCTGGGACTGGGACTTGCCCTGTTGGAGACAGGCAAACCCGGGGAGGCCATCGCGGAGTATGAAACGGCGCTAGAGCTGGGTGCACCGCAGCCGCTTACACTAGCCCTGCTTGGTAACGCCTACGGCAGGTCAGGGAATCGAGCAGAAGCACTGACCATCCTGCAACGTCTGCGTGAGGAGTCAGAACACCGACACATTCCTGCCGAGTATCCGGCGCTTGTTCACTTGGGCTTGGGAGACGGCGACGCGGCGCTGAACGGTTTCTACAGAGCCTACGCTGATCGGTCCGGGGCTCTGGTTTTTCTGAGCGTTTATCCGATCGTGGATCCGCTACGATCGCACCCGCGTTTCCAAGCACTGCTCCAGAAGCTGGAACTTCCCTGACGAACAGCTAGTCGGCCACGCCCTCGACGATGCCCCACGGAGAGCTGGTGGGTGTGACTCCTGTGACCCGCAGTCCCGCCGCTTCGTAGAGAGCTTGATATTCCTCCTCGCCAATTTCTCCGGCAGCCGAAGGCGCGCCTGACGCGAGCCCTGCTTAGGCTCACCGAGGGGCCATACTACCCGTCAGATAAGCGCCTTCACACAGACTAGGGTGATTCGCCCAGCGCTTCCAGGTCGGCCAGATCCTTCAGTCTGCCGGTGGCCCGCTTGTTCTGAATGAGAGATTCGCGTCCAAGGAAGGGCACGTCGAGCTCGCCGATTGCTAGAACAACTCGCGACTCCCAGGCGCTACCGAAAGCGACGCCGGTCAAGTCAGTAAGGATGTCCACTCGCTTAGGCGGAAGCCCGATTTGGATGTCCAATTCTGGCTCGCTGAGGTCCTCAACTGAGACGTCTAGTGCCTCCACCGGCGCGCCAAATCGGATGATCGACCTCCAAACACGCTCAGCGTTATCCGGATCTCGCTCGATCCATAGATCGAGATCTCCGGTGGCTCTTGGAATGCCGTGCACGGCCAGCGCGTGAGCGCCGGCGACCAGAAATCGCGCGCCTCCCTCAAGCAGCGTCCGGATGATATCACGGAAATCTTCGTTCAAGAGGAGGGGCCGCTCTCACTGAAGCCATCGGCTACGACGCGCACCGGGATCTCGCAGCGCTCATACTCCGGGAGGGGGCGGCCGGAGAGACTCCAAGCCTCTGTAGCCAGTGGCCACATCATCTCGAGCCTTTGCACCGGTGTCGTGCACTCGCTGAGATCGTCCCCCGCCTGGTCGCTCAAGCGTGAGACACGCACGACCCAAGAGGCCCGCTGCCCACACCTGTCATCAGCTGTTTCGCTCCGCCGTGTCATAGTCAAAAAGTAAGCATACTGACGGAGGGCGGTCACCCAGCGCCCAGCCCCTCATGCCTGACATGATCGTTCACGGTAACATCGTAGATGAAGTAGCCGGACATTACGACTGGGAGCAGATCGTCTCGCTTGGGCCTCCGCCGCGCTCGCGCCTGCCGGCGTGACCGCGGGCGCTCGAGGGTCTCACGGCAGAGACCTGACCTTACGGCTAGTCCTGCGGGAACCGAGTCAAGGCACCTTAGCCGCCGTACCTCGCCACCAACTCCTGGAAGCGCGGTTCGTCGCGCACCGGGTCTATCAACCGATCGAGCAGGATTGACTTCATCGATTCGGGCGCCGGCGCCGACAAGTAAAGCTCGAACTGCTCGACGGCGGCGTCGACCTCTTCGAACCGGGCGTAGATGGAGGCGAGGTTCCGCACGAAGCCCGGGCCGTCCACAGCGTCTTCGGAGATCGGCATCAGCTCCACCGCTCGCTGCGCCGCCCGGATGGCCTCTTCTTTCTGGCCAAGTAGGGCGTGCGCCAGGCTCAGATTCTGGTACAGCCGGGGGTCATCAGGCTGCGCGCGAAGCAGCGCCTCCAGGTCGCGGCGCGCCGAGTCAGCCGCAGCCCGGGCCAGATCGACCTGTCCCATCGCCTCGTAGCAAGTCGCAACCAGGAGTGTCTTTGGAGCGATGCCCCCTTGCAGGTCGAAATACTCGCGCTCGCTCTCCGATACGACTTCGAGCGCCGCGGCGTAATCCCGGTCGAGGTAGTCAACGTACCAGCGCAATACCGTGATGCCCCCCGTAACGTCGAAGGCCAAAGGGATAGCTTCGGCGAGCTCACGTAACGGTCCGGTCTCTCCCCTGCCCATGAGCGGAACCAGCCTCTTGACCAGCGCCATCTCGACGGCATCGGGCTGCCGCGCGAGAGCCCGGTCGAAGTAGGTCTCGGCCTCCTCGTAGCGACGGAGCGAGAGGTACGTCAGTCCAAGCTCGAACAGCAGGTAGGGCTCCCTCGGGCTCAGCGCCAACGCCCGCTCGAGGCTGACCAACGCCTCGTCCCACTGGGCCTGACGCTTCAGTACCAACGCCCGCACCCACAGAAACCAAGCAGATCCCGGTAGACCGCGCTCCGCGATCGCGAGTTCTTCCTGCGCCAGCTCCATGTCGCGGACCACATAATAGTAGTAGCCTAGGGCGAGGTGTCCCTCGGGTAGCTCGGAGTCGATGCGAAGCGCTCGGTCCGCCGCTTCCCGCGCCTGCCTCAGGCGCAGCTCCGATCGATCGAGCCCGTACTCATAAGCTTCGGCGTGAAGAGTCGAGAGCCTCCCATAGGCTAGAGCGTAGTCGGGATCGATCTCTACAGCCTGCTCCAACATCCGTTGCGCGTTCTGATAGTTTTCCTGGCGGACCCCGGGCCGTCCCAGGTACTCGAGCCCGCGCAGGTAGAAGTCGTACGCCTCGATACTGTTGGTCGGGTACCTCTCTATCCGCTCGCGCTCCTGAGCGGTGAGCCTGGCCTCCAACGCATCGGCGATACGCAGGGCCAGCTCGCGCTGCACGGCCAACAGGTTGTCGAGCGACAGTGCGCGGTCGTAGGTCTCGGCGAAGACATGTTCGTCCGTGTCGGAATCGACCAGCTGGAGGTTGATCCGTACCGTTCCGCCGGCTCGCTGCACTCCCCCTTCCAGCAGGTAGCGGGCGTCCAACTCCTCGCCGATTTGACGCAGGTTCTTCGGACTGTCGCGGTACTCCATCACGGACGTGCGACCCCTCACGCTCAACCCGCTGATCTTGGAGAGTTGGGTCAGGATCTCGTCGTGGATGCCGTCGGTGAAGTACCTATCCTCTTCGAGTCCGCTCCTGTTCTCCAGCGGCAGCACCGCAATCGACGGTCGTTCCGCGAGACGCGTCGATTCGGTTCTGCCAAGCAGGAGCCAGCCGGTGGCCACGACGCCCCAAGCCGCCAGCGCAATCAGGAAGATCGTCGCCGCTCTCCGCCACGTCAGTCGGTGACGTCGGCGCGCCTCCGCTTGATCCTCCTCCGGTGCTTCCATCGGAGATGCGGCGGGCTCCAGCAGGAAGGCCAGCACGAGCAGGATGAACAGCCCCGCGACCAGCAGGCCAAGCGCCACCCAGAACAGCCAGTTGGCCAGTCCAAGCCGCTCGGAGAACAGGTCCGCCGCTTCGAGCACGCCCCACGACACGCCGACGTAGATCAGCAGAATCTGCCATATCGAGTGCTGATGGATCTCGTGGATCAGTCGCGTGAGACGGGACATGGGCTCTCCGGCTGTCGCTCAGGCTGCGTGGCTCTATGTCTAGGCTACTGGAAGATGCGAAGCGGGCCGACGGGGAGCAACGAGTGGCTGGCGGCGGGAGCTACTCGTACTTCGCCACGAGCGCCTGGAAGCGCGGGTGGTCGCGCACGGGTCTTACAGGGCACCCAGACGCTCGTAGATCGAGGGTAGGTAACGCAAGGCGGCATGGAGCTCATCACGCCCAACGTACCGCTCTCCAAGGAATCGCTCGTAACCGGCAACGGCAGAGTCCGGTTCGCCCGCCAGGTCGTAGGCATCGGCCAACGGCGGCAGGGCGCACGAGCGACAGAGGCTCATCGACCGATCGTCGGGGAGACGGAACTCGGCGATCGCATAGAACTCCGCCAGCTCCGCGTACGGTCGGTCGAGTACCGGCAACGCGCGAAATCCAGCAGGCAGACAATCCTCGTGTAAACGCCGAGTAGCGCTCGGCTGTACTGTACTTGGAGCCGGAAAGGCATTAACTGTGACGGGGATGCACGTGAGAGATGTCTCGGACGCCGAATTGGTCATTCGCGCACGCCGGGGGGACAGCGGCGCCTTCGGGTCGTTGGTCCGCCGCTACCTCCGCCCCGCGCTCGCCGTCGCATGGGAATACGCGCCGACCCGGGATGACGCGGAGGACCTCGTCCAGGACGCTTATCATCGGGCGTTGCGTGCGCTTTCCTCGTTCGACGAGAACAAGCCTTTTCGCCCCTGGTTCTTTACCATTCTCCGGAACGTCGGTCGGAACGCCGCGGAGCGCCACGCTCGGTGGACTTCGGTTCCATTGCCAGACGAATTGGCTACCGACGCCGCCGATCCGGAGGACATGGCGCATCGCGCTGAGATCCGCGAAAGCGTTCAGCGCGGCCTCGATATTCTGCCGCCGATGCAACGTGCATGCTTCCGACTCTGCGACATCGAAGGATTCGATGGCAACGAGGTGGCCGACATGCTGGGCGTAAGCGCCGCAACGGTGCGCACTCATCGTCATCGCGCGCGCGCGACGCTGCGCGACAAGCTGCGTCACCTGAACGGAGAAAAAGAG
The DNA here is from genome assembly GCA_039588015.1 of Gemmatimonadota bacterium. GTDB lineage: Bacteria > Gemmatimonadota > Gemmatimonadetes > Palauibacterales > KS3-K002 > JASFMO01. Next base: position 16,609 of record JBDHAS010000009.1, read on the forward strand.
GCGTAAGTGAACGACGCATCCGAACGGAGCCAGTTCGAATCGCGGTTGCCCGATGATAGTGCCTATTGGGAAGCCTTGGCTGGACGGATCGTAGATTCCGCCGAACCGATCCTGCGCGAACATCGAGATGCGCAAACGTGGTGGCAGCCGCTTGCGAGGTGGAGCCCGGCGATTGGCGTTGCAGCAGCGATCGCTGCGCTGCTTGTAATCGCGGTTGGTCCGCCGATGACGCCACGACCGGCACCGGCTTCGTTCGAACAGTTGCTTAGTCCTGAGGATCCAGTTGCACAGGCGGTGGTCGGTCAGGCGGCAGTCACGGATATCTCGGCCATACTGCTAGTTGAAAGCGGAGGTCAGCGATGAGCGGTAGAGCACGGGCAGGGTTTGCAACTGCCGGACTCGTCTTTCTCGGGTTTGCGCTGGGTGTGCTGGCCGATCATCTGTGGCTCGCGTACCGAATGCACCATTCCGCACCGGAGCTTACGCACAGCGAAGCGTTGGTTTCAATGCTGCATTCGCTCGACCTCACCGATGCACAGCATGACGAGATCGATGCGATCCTGCGTCGATATCACTCGAAAGTCGAGCAGCACCTGGCAGCTGTCCATCCTATCCTCTTGGCGACGATTGACAGCGCTCGTTATGAGATCGAGGCGCTACTCAACCCCGAACAGCTCGAGGCGTTTCAGGACTGGATCCGTGCGGAACACGAACGTATCCGAGAAGTCCGTACTCCTATAATCCGCCATTGATCGCGGGGGTCGTATGAGGACCATCTCTGTCGCAATACTGCTGCTGCTCGCCGGCTCGGGGGCGTTCTTCGTGACGCGCGGCGGGGAACGACCAGGCGCCGACGACCGCGAAGCTACTCCTCCGACCGCGCCGGCATCGCGACGCGACCTCCGCGCCACAGTTCTGGCAACGGGCGTCGTAAGACCGATGGTGGGCGCCGAGGTGCGAGTAGGGTCACGTGTGTCCGGCGTATTGGAGCGTCTCTATGTGACCGTCGGCGATCGTGTGCGCAGGGGACAGCTTCTCGCGCAGCTCGATTCCGCAGAGCTCTCAGCGCGCGTCAAACAGGCCGAGGCAGCGCTGGAGAACGCTGAAGCGGAGCACGCATATGCGTTGCAGGAATACGCCAGGTCGCTCGAGCTCGGGGAACAGAAGATCATCCCGGAAGCCGAAATGGCGGCTACGGAGCGTCAGCGGGCCGTGACGGCGGCCCAGGTCCTCCGCGCCGAGGCCGATCTCGAGGCCGCGCGAATCCAACTGGGCTATACCAAGATCCATGCGCCAATCAGCGGTATCGTAGCGGAGGTGGCCACGCAGGTCGGCGAAACCGTCGCCGCGAGCTTCGCGTCGCCAACGTTCGTCACGATCATCGACCTCGATCGCCTAGAGGTCTGGGCGTATGTCGATGAGGCCGACATCGGCCGTGTCGAAATAGGACAGAACGCGGTCTTCACGGTCGACACCTATGTGGATTCCGACTTTGAGGGGAAGGTCACAGCGATCCGGCCGATGGCCGAAATCCAGGATGCCGTGGTCAACTATGTGACTGTGATCGAGATCATCGACGGCCACGGAAGGGTTCTCCGGCCAGAAATGACCACGACAGTCAACATCCTGCTGGAAAGTCGCGCAAACGTCATCGCGATTCCCAATAGGGCCGTCCGACGCGATCGCGAGGGTGCCTACGCCTTCGTGATGCAGGGCGACGTTCGAGTTCGGAAGGACATTCGCGTTGGATATCGCGGTCGTGAATACACGGAGGTCGTGCAGGGCCTGAATGAGGGAGACCGCGTAATGGTTGGCATCATCTCACAGTAGAGGCCTCACACTGACAGAACCTGGAGCAGGCGATGAGCATGATCGATGTCAAAAACGTCTACAAGCAGTATCAGAAAGATGACAACGTAGTTCATGCACTGGATGATGTGTCGCTCAGGATCGAGCGCGGCGAGTTCGTAGCGATAGTCGGCCCATCCGGCTCAGGTAAGTCTACCCTGCTGAACATGTTGGGGTTGCTGGACCGCCCGGACAGTGGCGCCTACCAATTCGATAGTAGCGATGTATACGCGCTTAGTGCCGATGAACTCGCGGCGCTTCGTAACCAAAAGATCGGGTTCGTCTTCCAGTCTTTTCATCTTCTACCCAAAACTCCGGCAATCGAGAACGTAGAGCTTCCTCTCATCTATTCGGATCGATCGGATCTTAACGGCCTGGCGATGAAGGCCCTGGACAGGGTGGGATTGGCCGATCGTGCGTCGCATGATCCAAGCGAGTTGTCCGGTGGGCAGCAGCAGCGCGTAGCGATCGCCCGGGCGCTAGTCAACGAGCCCGACCTCATCCTAGCCGACGAGCCGACCGGGAATCTCGATTCGAGGTCCGGGCTCGCGATAATGGCGACTCTGCAAGGCTTGAACGCCGACGGCTCGACCATCGTGCTCGTCACGCACGACGTCGGGTTGGCCCAGATGGCGAGCCGCCGGGTGAAGATCATCGACGGACGAATTACTGATGATGTAGTGGTGATCGATCGGCGCGATGCCGCTGCGGCGCTGGTCACATCCGCTGGCGCCTGACACCGAGGACGAGATGAAAACGAGTCGAATGATCGGCAGCAGTCTGCGCACGTTGAGCCGCAACAGATTGCGGACCTTCTTCATGATGTTGGGGATCTTGATCGGTGTGACGGCGCTCACCGTCGTGATGGCCTTGGGACGAGGAACGCAGGACGCTGTGCTTCATCAGATCGAGCGGATGTTCTCGGGGTCCGCCATCATCCTCAACGCCGGATCGGGTATGTTGGGCGGAGGGCCACACGGATCGGGGCCGACGACGACGTTGTTGCCGAGCGATATCGATGCCATCGAGACGGAGATACCTGCGATCCTGGCGGCGGACCGGCTACAGGCCACAGGGATGAGCGAGGTTCTGTTTGAGGGGAGGGTGAGCGACGTTCGGGTAAACGGCCATTCCGACACATCGCCCGAGGTCTGGAACCGAGGAGCGAGTCGAGGTTCGTACTTCACGCAAGAGGACGTAGCAGTATCCGCCAGGGTGGCGTTGGTCGGGACGACGACGGCGCGCGCACTATTCGGCGATACGGACCCAATTGGCCAACAGATCCGGATCGGATCGGTTCCGTTAGAAGTGATCGGGGTGCTGGAGCCGTTCGGCATAGACCCCCACGGAAACGATAAGGACGACGAGATTCACGTCCCTTACACAACCCTGATGCGGCGGCTCCGAAACGTGGACTACATAGCAGCGTCCAAGATCCTCGTCGATCCTCACGCCGATCTAGACTCTACGGTGCTCGCCATCGAGGGCTTGCTTCGCGAGCGCCACAGACTCGCGCCTGACGAACCGAACGATTTCCACATGATCACCCCTGCACAAGTGAGGGAAATGGTCGCATCCTCGAGCAGGACGTTCGGCACGTTCCTTCCCATTGTCGCCTTCATTTCGATCATCGCGGGCGCGGTGGTCGTCGCCAACCTCATGCTACTGTCCGTCAACGAACGCCGGCAGGAAATCGGACTTCGCAAGGCAATCGGCGCCCGCACCCGTGACGTGTGGTTGCAGTTCCTACTGGAATCTACGGCTGTCACGACGGCGGGCGGCGTGCTGGCGATCGGCGCCGGGATCCTGATTCTGCAGTTCATCCGACTCCACGGTCTGGCAAACTTCGTGTTCCCGTGGCCGGTGACGCTCGTTGGGCTCGGCATCGCGATCCTGGTCGGGTTGGCCTCCGGTGTTCTGCCCGCGCGCCGGGCGGCCCGGATGGACCCGATCGACGCGCTGAGATGAAGTGGGCCCGCAACATCTCCCTATCCCGTAGGGCGCTCTGGCGGCACAAGGCACGCACGTTACTCGCGCTCTCGTCTCTGGCGGTCGGCGTCGCGGTGGTGCTGACTATGGTCGCGATCGGCGAAGGTACCCAGCGGGACGTCGTTTCGCGCCTAAGGGCCATGGGGCGCAACATGCTGGTCGTCAACGCCGCACAAGCGGAACGGCGCGGTGGCCGAAGCTACGTCCGCGAGGCCACCGTGGAGACACTGACCTTGAGTGATGCAGAGGCGATCGCGGAGCAGAGTGAGTTTATAGCGCGTGTTGCTCCGTCTCAGGATGTCACGAAGCAGATCAGTTATCTCGATCGCTCGACGGCGATGACCGTACGCGGAACGACACCTGAATACAAAGACATTCGAGCGTTCCCAACCTCGAATGGGCGGTTTTTTACCGCAGAGGAAAATCGGGCCGCCTTACGTGTGGCTGTGCTGGGAAGTCAAACGGCGGAAAGACTGTTCCCCGACTCCGACCCCGTCGGACAGATCGTACGAATTGGTCGTGTGCCGTTCGAGGTGATCGGTGTGCTCGTCAGCAAGGGGCTCTCGGTGGACGGCTCGGCCCAGGAGGATAACCAGGTCATCATCCCCATCAAGACTGCGCTCCGCCGCGTCTTCAACGTCGACTACCTCCGTATGATCTATCTCGAGGTGGCTAGCGCTGAATTGATGGACGAGGCAGCCGACGAGGTTTCCGCGATCTTGCGCGAACGCCATCGGCTTGCGCGGTTCAATCGCCCGGACGACTTCAGGATTCAGAATCAACGCGTGATCATGGAAGCCGAGCTCGCCACAGTCGCCTCGTTTCGTACGTTGATCACGGGGATCGGCGCTTTGACGCTCGTAGTGGGTGGTGTGGGGATCTTGTCGATCATGCTCCTGTCCGTCCGTCTGCGGCGATCCGAGATCGGACTTCGCATCGCGGTCGGAGCTCGCCGCAGGGACGTGCGGTTGCAGTTCCTACTCGAGGCGGTCGCGCTCGCTGGTTGGGGCAGCCTGCTCGGCCTACTCCTTGGGTTGGTTTCGTCGTGGATCGTATCGGCCTCGACGGAATGGAACGCGGTCATCACGCCCGGGTCTATCGCGCTCGCCGTGGCCTCGGCACTGACAGTTGGAATAGTGTTCGGGGTCTATCCGGCCTTTCGGGCGACCTCGTGGAACCCGATCGATGCCCTCGAGACGGAATAGGACCGGGAACCAGCGGTGACGCGCTGCCAAGCGGCGGTTCTTTTAGCTGCGACGCCGCCTGCGCGTATAGATGACCTTGAACTGCAACGCCGCCAGCAGCTGACAATCGCCGCAGTCCTCGCCGACCTCTTCCGCGCTCACGGGGTCGGCGCAAACCTCATAGCCCAGCTCCGCGTACAGTTCCATCGCTTCCTGCGCGCGCTGCGCATCCGCGATGAAGCGGCGCTCCCAGCCGTCGGCGATGCGCGCCGGGTCGCCCGCGAGCTGCTCCGCCGATAGGAGGCGTCTGGCCTCCTGTTCCACGAGCTGGCCCAGCGACTCCGCCGTCTTACGTCGGCGTTCGTTTGCTCGCTTCACCGATTCGTCCCCCGACATCGTAAGCGCTCGGCTCAGGTCGACGCGCCAGCGTGATCCGAAGCGAGACCTTCCTCCTGCAGCTTGCGCAGCCGGCGCTGGCCGAGGATCGCGGCGCCCAGCGCCGACGTGAATTGGACCAGATCGCCGTCGGGCACGTTGACCTCGGCGCTCAATTGCTCGCGCACGACATCGACCATTCTACGGAAGCGCAGGATGCCGCCGATCAGCGTGAACTCCGGCTCCATGCGAACGCGCTTCATCAGTTGGACCGAGCGGCCGACCAGGGACACGATGGCGCCGTGCATGATGTCGGCGGGCGCGACGCCCTGGGACAGATGATTGATCACTTCCGATTCGGCGAAGACCGCGCACACGCCCGAGATGGGGATGGCCTCCTTCGAGGTCACAACCAGAGGACCGATCTCCTCCGTGCTATAACCCATGTAACGCGCCGTCTTTTCCAGAAACGCTCCCGTCCCGGCGGCGCATTTGTCGTTCAGCCGGAACGATTTCACCTTTGCCCCATCGCCCAGGCGGCTCGCCTTCATCGTCTGGCCGCCCACGTCCAGGATAGTGCGGGTGCCGGGAAAGAAGAACGTGGAGCCGCGCGCCGCGGCCGTCAGATCGGTCACCTGCACGTCGGTGAACTGGGCCTGGTGGCGGCCGAATCCCGTGGCGACGACGTAGAGCACATCGTCCGACGACAGTCCCGCCTCCTCCAGCGCTTTGCCGTAGGCGCGTTCCGCCACCTCCGTCAGCTTGAATCCGGTCGGCTCCATCGCCCGGCCAACGATCTCGTTCTCACCGCTCAGGACGACCGCCTTTGTATAGGTCGAGCCGATGTCGATGCCGCCCGTGTACGTCATACCCTATCCCGTCCGCTCTTCGCCGGCGCCCGGCTGGCCAGGATGTGATCGAGCGCGAACAGAGCCGCACCCAGCGCGCCCATGAAGTGCGATTCCTCGCTCACGTTGACCTCGACGCCCAGACGCTCGTTCAGCGTCTCGATCATCGCCAGGTTGCGCGCCACGCCGCCGGTGAACGTCACGTCCTCCTCGATGCCGACCGGTGAACGTCACGTCCTCCTCGATGCCGACGCGGCGCAGCAGGCCTGCGGAGCGTGCGGCGATCGACTGGTGCACGCCAAGCAGGATGTCCTCGATCTTCTTTCCCTTACCCAGCCAGGAAAGCACTTCGGACTCGGCAAAGACCGTGCACGTCGTGCTGATCTTCACCGGTCGTTCGCCGCGTAAGGCGGTGGGTCCGAGATCGCCGAGCGGGATGTCGAGGGCACTGGACGCCGCTCCTAGGAAACGTCCGGTGCCGGCGGCGCACTTGTCATTCATGCAGAAGTCGAGGATCTCGCCCACGCGGGAGACGCGGATCGCCTTGGTGTCCTGGCCGCCCATGTCGACCACCGTGCGCGTGCCGGGGAACATGTGAACCGCGCCGCGTCCGTGGCAGCTGATCTCGGTCACCTGCGTGTTGCCGAACGTGACCTTGTAGCGACCGTAGCCAGTGCCGACGACGAACTCGACTTCTTCCTCGCTGAGGTTTCCGGACAGCAACGCTTCCTCGTACGACTTTTCGGCCGCACGCATGACGTTGGCGCCGGTATCGGTCAACGACCGACTCACGATCTCCTTCGCCTCGTCGATGATCACGGCTTTCGTTTGGGTGGATCCGACATCCACGCCGGCTGCGTAGGCCATACGTGCCTCTTTCCCTTACTCCCTAAGGTGTACCGATGGTCGCCTGCTGCTCGCGCGCGGCCAATCCTTCGAAGAACGCGTCCACACGGTTCTTGAGCTGCGCCTCCGACACCACACGACGATCCATCAGGTCCGACTCGATGAACAGGCTGGGGATGTCCCGGATCCCCATCAGCGCGCGGCGACTGTCGGCCAGGCCGGTCGAGACCGTGCGGCAACTCTTGATCGGGTGGTACACCACGCCGTCGGCCGCGTACGTGTCGACCATGTCGACCAGGATCTGCGTCTGGAAGAACATGCTATCCATCGCGTCGCGCACGCTGATCAGGACTCCTTCCGCAAGGCTCTCCAACGGCCGCTCGAGATCGTACTGAAAGCCCAGGTTCGAGCCGCCCGAGGCGAACCACAGATAGGTCGAGTTGACGAAGGTGCCGCCCCACTCGGTGAACAGCTCGTTGAAGCGGCGGAAGATGGGATAACACGGCACACCGACGAAGATGAGCCGGTACAGCTCTTCGGTCAGCGTCCCGATGCCGCGCGCACCCTTGTATTCCATCTCCTCCACCAACTCTCGAAAATAGTTCGCCCCAGCCTCCGTCCCCCGAAAGCCGTTGGCGACGCCCAGGTAGATCGTGCCGTCGGACAGCGCGTTGAACAGCGAAGGGCGATTGCTATTGAGCTCCAGGATTCGCTTCCAACTGGCGTTCATGCTGTTGGCGTGACCCATGCTCTCGCGCAACTTGTCGATATCGAACTTGCGGCCGCTAGCGTCCTCACACACGCCGATCAGTTCCTCGAGCTGAGCCGCCACGTAGCGGCGATCGTTCTCGAAATCGGCATCGCCCGGCCAGGTCTGCGCGCCCGCCGCTCGTGTGCCTGGCACATCCAGGGTGAACGTCGGAACGCCGTACATCCGCTCCCATATCTCCGCCCACTTGATGTAGGTATTGCAGGCGTTGGTATACACGGCCAAGGCGGGCTTCGGGATCCGGCCCATCGGGTGCTCGCCGCCACGAAGCTGCACGGCCACGTCGGCTTTCACGTATCCGCAGATATCCGGCGAGTACCCGTAGTCTTCCGCTTCGTCAAGGTACTCGTGCGCGACGCGTCGAACGGCGGTCTGCAGCGAGTTGATCTCCGGAAACACGATCGGGAAGTCGAACACGCGCAGCAGCTCCACCAGGCTGCCCATGACGAAGACGTAGGCTGCGCCCCGATCCTCCTCCGCAGCTTGCGTCAGCTCGTCGAACCAGACGCGGAACAGCTGTGCGCCATCTTTGTTGCCACGACCGACGATGGTGCCGTCGCTTGCCCTATCGGCCATCGGAATCCCCTTCCTCAGTCAAAGAGCAGATTCTCCACGAAGGTCTCGAGCTGGATCTCCAGATGGTCAAAGCTCGTCATGTTCTCCTCGAACTCGCTGACGAAGTACGGGATGTTATCCTCGTCCAGCGTGCGCGTGTACACGACCTGCTCCTCCAGGCCCGGCTCGCACATCTTGGGAGCCGTGATGATGGCTGCGTGCGCTTTCGCTTCGAGTATTCGCTTCCGCAACATCTCTTCCTTCGGCTTGCGCAGATCGTGCTGCACGGGGCTGTGCGACGAACATTCCACGTAGGCCGCGGCTAGATTGAACAGCGGATCGCCGTCGAGCGGCACATCCTCGGTGATCCAGCGCATGCCGATCAGCAGATCGTCGTCCACCACGTAGCAGGAGCGGCCGATGGCGCGGATCAGGTCCAGCGGCGGCTGCTCGCAGAAGCCGCCCTCGAACACCACCCGGATTCGGTCCTGTTTCTTGACCGGCCGTTCACGCAAAAGCGGAAGCACGTGTCGCAGCAACTCGTTGTGTTCTTCGCGCTGGATCAATCCGCCGGCAGCCACGAGCACGTAGGCTTCGTCGGCCGACACCAGCCACGGCGTATCTCGCTTGATCGCGTACAGATCCCGCAGCAAGGCTCGATTCTCGTTGAAGACGGCCAGCGAGTTTCGCAGATCGTCATCGGTGACCTCACGGCCCGCGATCTCTTCAATGCTGCGCTTCAACCGGCCGTACTCATCGCGTAGGTATTGGATCGTGTGGCCGGAATTCGCGTTCTGCGGCAGGTAGAGTATCTGGCAAGGATAGGAGAAGTTGCGGCCCCAGACCGCGGCCAGGTTGCGCGCCGCATCGCAGATGGGATGGGTTACGAACATGTCCAGCTCGACACGACCGCTCAGCGCCAGCTCGAGAGACGTCTTTATTATAGAGCACAGGTAGGAGCCGAAGCGCGAATCGGCCCTTGTCGGGTCGACCGAGGCGCCCCGGACCTTGAACGGCAAGAGCCCGGCCGCATGCGCGATCTCCTCGGGAAAGTAGACCTGGAAGTGTCCGACCACTTTCCCCCCGGCATCGCGCCAGCGGCGCAGCGTCGGGAACTCGGTGTCCTCCACCATCTCCCGACACCAGTAGAGGACTTGGTCCAGCGGCTGGTCTCGCCACTCTGGAAACAGTTGTAACGTCAACCTACGCTCCTTCGCCTGTGTTCCATTCGCTATCGATAATCAATATACACAAACGAGCGCGAGAACGTGTCCTGCTTGGTCTATAGCTGCTCGAGAGTGTCTCAGGGACGACGTGAGACCCGCCTTGGTACGGCTCTCAGGCTGCGAGCGGGCACGGGAAGGTCAGAACAGATCGTCAAGATCGCACTCCCCTTCCCCCGGCGGCATTCGCCCATACTGGCGCAGGTAAGCTTGGATCAGCTCGCTCTCCCGCTTCGAGTACATCGGGTCTTCCTCGAAGAGGAAGAACTTCGCCTTGGCCGACGTTGACAGGATCTCCGAGAGCGCGCTCCTCAGGTTCTGCACGCCCGCTATGGCGTACACGACCTTGCCGTCATCCAGAAGCTGATACACGCCCTCCGACGCCGGCACCGACGCGATGCTCTCCTCGCTGAGCGGTATCCAGGGTTCGGGCGGCGCTGGAACCGGGCGGATCGACAGCCTGAGGTCGCAACGCAGACAGCGCTCCGCTTCACGCATCGCGGCGGCCGCGGCGTAGCCCGTTTCCACGATGTCGAAGCCGCCTACGGCCGCGCCGATTTCCAGGCGTGGTACGGGCGTCCTCTCGAGAGCGGCGAAACCGTCGATCGCAGCGAAGTCGATATCATAACTCGTGTCATCGAGCAGCGGGAAGAAGATGGCGCCGTCACCGCCCAGATAGCGGTCGATGCCCGAGGCGGCGCGCCGGCCCTGGCTTATCGCTTCTATCACCGACGCCGGGCCCGAAACGACATCTCCTCCGGCGAAGACGCCGGCTATCGTAGTCTGTAGCGAATCGGCGTTCACCTCGATGTTTGCTGCGCCCTGGGACTCGATGCCCTCGACGTCAGATAGGAAGCCGAGAGCCGGCTTCTGGCCGATCGCGAACAGCACGCGGTCGGCCTCCTGAGCGATGCCGACGCTTTCATCGATGGTGGGCGCGAACTTCCCGTCATCGTCAAAGACCGAGGAGCATTTGCAGAAATCGACCCGCTCGACCCCGGCCCCCTCCGCGCCCGCGATGAGCGCGGGGCCCCAGCCGGGGTGCACCACGACGCCTTCCCGCTCTGCGTCGAGGATCTCGCGCGCGTGCGCCGGCATCTCCTCGCGCCGCTCGAGGCAGTACAGGTGCACTTCTTCCGCTCCCAGGCGTAGTGCCGTCCGGGCAACGTCCATACCCACATCGCCGCCACCGATGACCACCACCTTCTCGCCGCCGAAGCGTGGCTCCAACGCGCTATCCCCGACCGCTTGATCTTGCAGCAACTCGAGGCCGCTCTCGACGCCCGGCAGCTCGGCGCCCTCGCAGGGAAGCGGTTGGGCGCGACGAGCCCCCGCGGCGATGAAGACGGCGTCATGATCCTCGCGTAGGCCTTCGAACGAGATCTCCTTCCCAACCTCCATACCCATTCTGAGCCCGACCCCGAGCGCGACGATGTCCTCGACGTCCGCCTCGAGCGCATCGGGCGAGAGGCGGTAGCGAGGGATCCCGTCGCGCAGCCACCCGCCCGGCGAGGCCTGCGCATCGTAGAGCACGACATCGTGGCCCTTCAGCCTCAGGAACCAGGCCGCGGTCAGCCCGGCCGGTCCGGCTCCGATGATTCCCACGCTGGTACCGGTCGGGGCACGCGGCTGCAGATGCGACTTCCAGACTGTATCGTCCGTGTGATCCATCGCCGCGCGCTTGAGCGAACAGATCGCGATCGGTTGCGACAGCTCACCTCGGAGACAACCCTGCTCGCAGGGGTGAAAGCACACCTGACCCAGGACCCGCGGCAGCGGTGCCACCTCACGGATGACGGCCTCCGCTCGGCCGAACTCGCCGCGCCGAATCTCACGCAGATAACGAGGGACATCCATTCCGGCGGGACAGCCGGCGACGCAGCCCGTCAGCCGTTCGCCGTCCAGCCTGAGATCTTCTGACTTCAGCCGCAGCGCGCCGGTAGGACACACCTCGACACAACTCAAGCAGAAGATGCATCCCGAGTCCCACAACGTCGGCGCCCTCGTGCCCACCACGGGCTCGCCGCGCTCGTCCAGCACGAACCCGAGCGCGTCGACCTTCCTGACGTCGCGACACATACGCACGCAGCGCAGGCAGCCGATGCAGAGGTTATGGTCTCTGAGGAAGAGCGGCTCGTCGTCGACGCATGGCAGATCGGCGGGACGATACCGCGGAGTGTCCTCCGGGATGCCGATGTAATCCGCCACCTTTCTTAGCTCGCAGTTGTGGAAGATCGGGCAGCAGCGCTCTTCCTTGGCGACGTTGGTAGAGCACGGTTCCAGCGCGCAGCCGGCTCGCTGCGCGCACTGCACGCAGGCGTGGGGATGCGTGGCGAAGAGATCTCTGAGTTTGGCTCGGCGGCGTGGCTCGATCTCGGGACTAGACGTGACCACAGCCATGCCGTCTTCGGCGCGCGCGACACAGGCGCGTGCCGGTTCGACCTGCCCATCGAGCTGCACTAGACAGAGCAGACAGCCTTCGTGCCGTCCGTTCTTGCCGACACTCTCCGTGGAACCCGGCTCTCCCACATGATGTCTCGAGAGCGGTCCCTGAAAGACCTCCCCCCATGGCTCGAGCTTCGCGGGGTCGACCGCCGGCAGGTCGGGATGCGAGCAGAGGCGCGGGATGTAGATCCCGGCGGCATCGGCCGCCTCCAGGATGGTGGCACCATCCCGGGCTTCGATCTCGACTGCGTCGATGCTCAGTCTGAGCATCACCACGAATGCGTGATCGCGGCTGGGGCGCAGCCGGCGACGCAAGGGAGCGGCGGACGGTCGCGGTCGGGCTTACAAGGGGCGCAGGAGTACTTGACCTTCTTGCGGTGCTCTTCGACCACCGCTGCGACCTCGTCGTCGTAGTCGTCGGTGATTATCTCCAGCACGCCTTCCGGACACGCCGCCGCGCATCCGCGGTCGTCGCAGCGAGCGCACTCGTCGGTATCGATGATGATGAAGAAGTCACCGGCGCCGTCCTTGTATCCGTAGTGCGCTTTCACGATCGCTCTCCTCTGCCGGCGCCTTTCCCGGCGTCGCGGCTCAATTCGCGCTGAGCTTCTTCTTCAGCAGGTTCTGCGCGAACAGCGCGCCGCCTAGCGCACCCGCGATCTGAGTGTCGATCTCCGAGGGCAAGGCCTCGACGCCCAGCTCGCCTTCCAAGCGGCTGACGACGCCAACGTTTTTGGCGATCCCGCCCGTGATGGCGAACTCCTTCTCGATGCCCACCTGCTCCAGCAACGTCACCACGCGGTGAGCCATGGCCGAGCAGTAGGCCGCCAGGACCTTGCTCTTGGGCCAACCCTCGCGCAGCAGCGCGGTCGCCTCGGACTTGGCGAATACCACGCAGGTGCACGATACCGGCGGCGGCTCCTCCTCCACCTGCAGCGACAAATCTCCGACTTCCTCGATCGGGATCGCCAGCAGGTCGGCGAAGACCTCCATTCCCCGTCCGGTGCCGGCGGCGCACTTATCGTTCATCACGAAGGCGCTGACCTTCCCCCGCTCATCGCAGCGGATCACCTTGCAGTCCTGCCCACCCATGTCGAGCACGGTCCTGACGCTGGGACCGTACATGAAGTTCGCCCCGCGCGCATGGCATGCGATCTCGGTGATGGCCTTGTTCGAGAACGGCACGTTGACGCGGCCATAGCCCGTTCCCACCACGAACCCGACGTCGTCCAGGGTCAGGCCCGTTTTCTCCATGGCCCAGTCCATCGCCTTATGCGCGCTCTCCGGGCTGTCGGAGCCCGTGCGCATGCTGGAGAAGGCGTAGAGCTCGCCGTCTACTACGATGACCGCTTGCGAGGAGACGGAACCCACATCGACACCGGCCGTGACCAGCCGACCGCCACGCCAGTCTTTCCCCTCGTCGTGCCAACGGTATTCCTTCCAGCGCCAGTACTCAGCCATTGGATCGTTCCCCTCTGCCGGCTCGCTCAGCCTTCGGCCGCGGCCAGCGCGGCACCATACGCCCCGATGTACTCGGGCTCATCCGGTACTACGACCTCGCACTCCAGGGACCTCTGCAAGGAATCGACGAAGCCGACGTTGTGCGCGACCCCGCCGATGAGGACCACGTCGGGCTCGAACCCGACTTTCCGGGCCAGCGACACGATGCGGCTGGCGATCGCGTCGTGGACTGCCCGCGCGATGTCCTCCTTCGCCGTCTTCGCATGCAACAGCGACACGACCTCCGATTCGGCGAACACCGCGCACTGAGCGTTCATTGGGATCGCGTTCTTCGAGTTGAGCGACATCGGTCCCAGCGCCTCGATGTCGACCTCCAAGGCGCGGCTCATCGACTCGGTGAACGCGCCCGCCCCGGCGGCACACTTCTCGTTGAGCGCGAAGTCCAGCACCTTGCCCTGATCGTTGCAGCGGATGGCGCGTCCCTCCTCGGCACCGACGTCGATCACGGTTCGCGCCGCCGGATACAGCTTGTGGGCGCCGCGTGCATCGCTGGCCACCTCCGAGATGTCGCGCTCCGAGTGCGGCGCGTGGCCGCGTCCGGCTCCCGTGGCCACGATATGCTCCACTTCTTCGATCCCTAGCCCCGCTTCGTCCAACGCCGCCGCGAATGCCTGCTCCGCCGCCTCCCGGCTCTCGAACCCGGCCAGCGCGGCCGCTTTGCCGACTATCTCCCCGTCTCGCAAGACCACCACCTTGATGGTCTTGGCACCCATGTCGATCCCAGCAGTTATCATTAGCGACTCCAACCCGCTCCCGTGTCGAAAATGAACGACGACGACTCACTCCCTCTTGAAGCCCAGGGTTTCCATGAAGGTATCGACGCGCGTCCTGGTCCGTGCCAGGTCGAACTCGCGCTCGTCCCCCATGTTCCCCTCGAAAGTCATCACGGGGAAACCGGCTTCCAGAAGACCCAAACGGTTCTCGGCGATCCCCAGGCTGAGGCCTTCACAGCCCCGGTTGTAGTGAAGCATCACGCCGTCCAGCGACCACTCTTTCGCGATCCGCACCATCATCTCCGTCTTCAGGTGCGGCGAGTAGAAATGCTGCCACTCGGGCTTGTGGAGATTCCATTCGGCCAGGATGCGCAGGGCGTGGTCCCGGTCCTTGATCTCGATTCCCTGCTGTTGCGGCGTCACGCGTGGTCCCCAGGTGCCGTCGGGCTTGTCCTCCCACATCCCGATCAGGCCGAAGGTGTAGAGCGATCCGACCGAGATGGCACCGTAGTCCTCGAGGTAACGAAACAGGCTCAGAAAGCCCCAAGGCGGCTGCGTGTCGGACATCAGCCGGCACCGCTCGTTGGGTATGGCGGCGATCTGGTTCTTTACCCTGTCCTTGACCTCGTCGCGCAGCTCTTCATAGAAGTCGGCGACGACCTTGCTGTGCTTCATCAGCGTGCCAAGCACATAGAGCGAGAACATCGTCTTCTCTTCGAGCGGCGCCGGTACGGCTTTGTTGAGCTCGCACACTTCCGCCCACAGCGATGTCGACCGGCACTCGTTGTAGACCGCCTCGATCAGCTTGCCATCGTCGTATTCCCGGCCAGTAGCTTTCTCGAGCCACTCGATGCCGTCGTGCAGCTGGCCGACAACGTAGTTCAACTTGTTGTCATTGAGCTCGCCCGAGGGCCCGACCGCCACATCGACGCAGAAGTGCGGGATGCCCGGCTCGTGATCGCACACGACCTGGTACCACTTGGCGTGACTGCAGCAGATGTGGTCCTGCCAGATGAAATCCGGCTTCGGAAACGGCCCGCCCCACAGGTACTCGTCCAGGATGACCGAGCCCCAGTAGTTGCGCATGTAGGCGCACAGGTCGCGCGCGTAGCCCGCACGTTCCGCCGCCTCCAGACATCGAATGGAGAACTCCTTGTCGGCGGAGATGGAAGCTGCGTACGGCTCGCTGGTGAGGCTGTGGACATCGTCGCCGAGGCCGTTCGGTATCGCCCCGAACGTCCATGCGCCGCCGGCCCAACGGATGCCCCCGTTGTCGTGCGCCGCCGCGTAGTCCTGGTAGTACTTCTTCCTGATCTCCTTCGCCTTGCCCCAGCACTCAAGCGGTCGGGTCTCGTACATCTGCTTGGTTGCCATTCGCGTATCCTGGTGGCCAGCGGTTAAGGCAGGCTTTGAATTGCCAATATCGAATATCGAATGTCGGATTTCCAAGAACAGTTCTTCATTATTCGTTGATCGATATTCGGTCTTCGACATTCAAAGGGGGCCACCCCTCCTCAGTATCGGTGTCGTCCAGCGCTAGTCAAACAAATCTTCTTCGCCCAGCATCTCGAGGAACGCCTCTACTCTTACCTTGAACTGTCCGATGGGCACGGTAACGTCGAACTCGAGGAAGAGCGTCTTGATTCCCTTCTCCTCGAGTGCCTTGCGTACGGCGGGTGTATCTAGCTCGTGCGGGTCGCAGAACTTCTGCTGCATCACGACGGCCCCATCGACGTTCCACTCCTCGGCAAGCCGGAGGATGTGCTCGACCCTGGTCCGCTCGACCCAGTCCTTCGACGGACACGGGACGCGATCGATGTAGCGAGCGGCGATGGCCTCGAGCCGGTTTTCCCTTGGCTCCACCTCGTTCCAGAAATAGCGCGTTCCGGTACAGTGTTCGTCCACTACGAACGTCGCCCCGCACGACTCCACCATGTTCATGAACTCGGTGTCATCGTCCTCGCTGCCGATGATCATCAACCGGACACCGGTGTCGCGGCCGTTCGTCCTGTCGGGCAGCTCGCCGATGATTCTCTTCAGCTCCTGGTTGTGCTCCGCCTTGTCGGTCATCTGAGAGGCAATCACCATCTCCATCGCCTCTTCACCGGTCAGCGGTGGGTTCGCCGCCTTCCGCGTTTCGTAGACCGCATGCATCAACCGCCGGTTTTCGTTGTAGACCTCGATCGCCTCATCCAGGGCTTCGTCGGTGATGGTCGTGCCCGTCCACTGCTCGACGGCCGCCTTGAACTGGACGAGTTCTTCAGTCAAATAAGGCAAGGCGCGGGGACTCTGCACGTGGTGGGGCATGCAGAGGTAGTAGCTGAACTCGGTCGGCCTGTGCTTCTCCCACGAGGTATACGCCTGACGGATGTGCAGGCACGATTGGGCGATCATTATCCCGTCGAGATAGTCGTACCGACCCTTGAGGCCCTGGGCCAGGCAGTCGCGGCAGAAAGGACAGAACATCCCGAAGATGTGCGGCTCGGTGACGTCCTGAGGTTCGTGGCTGCCGAGTATGCGTACTGGAAGCACGCCCGCCGCATGGAGGATCTCCTCGGGGACATAGGTGCAGAAGTAACCGAGCACCTTGCCGCCCGTACGCTCTTTCCATGCCTGCGCGTACTCGTGGCGGTTCCTTTCCCAATCCCGAAGCTTATCGAACATCCGGGCTGCTCCTTGCGAGGCTAGACGAGCTATTCATGGCTCCACGTCGGGCGCCGCTTCTCCAAGAACGCCTGCAAACCTTCTACCGCATCTTTCGTGTCCATCAGAGCGTCCACATACATATCTCCCGCCCGCGCCAATGCGGCGGCGCGTGCCGCCTGCCGGCCACCACGGAGCATCCGCTTCGCGATCCGCAGCGCGGCGCCGCTGTGGCGCGTCATCGTCGCGGCCAACTCGAGCGCCCCCGACTCCAACTCGGCGTCGGGCACGACACGGCGTACCAAACCGGATAGCCGCGCCTCCTCAGCAGACAGCGCCTCTCCGGTGTAGATCAACTCGGCTGCGACACCCGTAGGACACATGTAGGGAAGCAGCGCACAAGCCGCAGGCGGCAGAACGCCCAGCATGATTTCCGGCTGGCCGAAGCTGGCGCCTTCGCCGGCTACGATCATGTCCGCCGCCATCGCCAGCTCGAACCCTCCTCCCAGACACTTACCCTGCACAGCAGCCACTACGGGGAGCGGAAACGTGTCGATCGCGGCGACCGTGTCTACGAACTCCGGGATCATCTCCTCGAACGTCGGCGGTAGATGCTCGCCGACGTCGGCTCCCGCCGAGAAGTGCTTTCCCTCCGCTGACAGGAGCAGGGCGCGGAGCGACGGCTCGGCGGCGAGCGACTCCAGCTCCTTGCGTAGGCTCGCCAAGAGATCTCGGGTCAGGATATTGACCGGAGGATTGCTCAGAACGACGCGTCCCAGGCCGTCTTCCACGGATGTCTGAATGGCCATGGTCGCTACCTCCCTTGGACGTTTGCCGAAGCGACCTTTGACCAGGTCGTGCCGGGCGTCTCGAGGCTGTAGTAGACTTTGATGTCCTCCAGCTCCTCGAATATCTGCGGGACGATCTGGACTTCCATCCCGATCTCGATGTCATCTTCCCCGATGCTCTCGCCGAACCAGGCGAGCGCCTTGCCGCCTTCCTCCAGGTCGACTACGCCCACGATGTAGGGCGCTACGTCCTCGAAGCCCGTCGGAGCGGCGACGATCTTCGTGAACGTGTGCAGCGTTCCTCGCCCGCTCACTTCCATGAACTCGAAATCGCCGCTCATGCACTGCTCGCAGTCGGCCCGAGGAGGGAACGACGTCGCGCCGCACTTCTTGCAACGCGAGCCCATGAAGTAGCCGTCCTTCAGGTACCCGGCGAAATCGCTGACCTTGGTGTAGGGCGTGTAGTTGACCTTGCCGAACCACTTGAACATGGCTCAATCCCTCTTCATTACCTGGACGAAGCAGTACTGGCCGATCCCGCCGACGTTGTGTGTGAGGCCGACGTCGGCGTCTGGGACCTGGCGCTCCCCCGCTTCTCCGCGCAGCTGTTTGACGATCTCGTACGTCATCGACGTGCCCGTGGCCCCGATCGGGTGGCCCTTCGCCTTCAAGCCGCCATCCACGTTCACCGCCACCTTGCCGCCGACGTAGGTCTGGCGATCGGCCACGAACGGCCCGCCTTCGCCTTTCTTGCAGAAGCCCAGATCCTCGTAGGCCATGATCTCGGCTACGGTGAAACAGTCGTGCACATCCGCCACCTTCACATCTTCAGGGCCCACACCGGCCATCTCGTAGGCGACCGCGGCGGCCTTCTCCGCGCTGGGCAGACCCACCAGGCTCGGCCGTCTAAGCACCGACATCGTTGCGGTCGCGCAGGCCATACCGTCCAGCCAGACCGGCTTGGTCGAGATTTCTTTGGCGCGTTCTTCGCTCGCCAAAATGACGCAGGCGGCGCCGTCGGCATTCGCACAGCAGTCGTAGACCTGGAACGGTGTCGCCACATCCTCCGATGCCACGGCTTTCTCCATGGTGATCTCTTTCCTGAAGAGAGCGTACGGGTTCATGGCGCCGTAGAAGTGGTTCTTGACGGCAACTTCCAGCAGTTGCTCGCGTGTCGTTCCATACTCGTGCATGTGCCGCTTGGCGAACATCGCGTAGTAGCCGGGAAAAGTGGTCCCAAACCCGGATTCCCATTGCACCTCGCCGACTCGCCCCATCAGTGCCAGAATCTCGGCCGTGGAAAGCTCGGTCATCTTCTGACAGCCAATCACCGCGACGATGTCGTGCACGCCCGCCTTGATGGCCATCCAGGCCGTTCGCATCGCCGCGCTTCCCGACGCACAGGCGACTTCGGTCAGCCAGGTCGGCTTCGGGACGAGACCCAGGTACTCCTGAACCACGCCGGCCAACGATCTTTGTTTGTGGTACTCCGGAACCGACCCGATAACCGATGCATCGATCGCATCGCGGTCGATCGCGGCGTCCTCCAGGGCGTCCCTGAACGCCTCGAATGCCAGTTCCTGCACGGTGGCGTCGCTCCGACGGCCGAAGACGCCGTGTCCAACGCCGATGATTCCAACTCTTGTCATTGACGCACCACCTTACATGTACTGGCCGCCGTCGACCTTGATCACCTCACCCGTGATGTGGCGTGACCTGTCCGAGCAGAGGAAGGCCACCACATCGGCGCATTCCTCCGGAGTAGCGAATCGGCCGAGCGCCGTCTCGTCCATCGCCTTGGTGAGGAACTCCGGTGGGATGCCGTAGGCCATATCGGTCATGACCATGCCCGGAGCAACGACGTTGACGTTCACGTTGAACTTGCCCAGCTCCCGGGCCAGCGACTTGCTCATCGCGATCTCCCCGCCCTTCGAGGCGGAGTAGTTCACCTGCGCGAACTTGCCTCTCATGCCGTTGATCGAGGAGATGTTCACGATCTTGCCGCCCTTCTGATCCTTGAACACGATCGCGGCGGCTTTGTTGTAGTTGAAGTAGCCCTTCAGGTTGACGTCGATGACCGTGTCCCACTGCTGCTCGGTCATCTTCCAGATCACGCCATCCCAGTTGATGCCCGCGTTGCAGACCATGATGTCCAGGCGGCCGAATTCCTTGACGACCTTCTGGACCAATTTCTGGGCGTCGTCGTAGCTGCTGACGTCCGCCTTGATCGCCAGGCCCTTGCGACCCATCTCCTCGATCTCGGCCACTACTTCTTTGGCTTCGGTATCGTGGCGCCGATAGTTGATGGCCACGTTGCAGCCTTCACGCGCCAAGGTCAGGGCGATGGCCGAACCGATGCCCAGGCTACCGCCCGTGACGATGGCGTTCTTGCCTTCGAGTTCCAAGTTCATAGCATCCGCTCCCAGCCGCTAGCCAGAATCCGACGGTAATCTCAGCCTTCCTGCTGGTACTGCGGCGAGATCGCTCGTATCAGTTCGTCATCCCAGGGATGCCCCTCCGCCAGCAACTGCCGCAACTTGATGAAATCGACCTCGCGCATGCCTTTGGGCCCCTCGTTGAAGGCCCGGAACCCGGCCTTCGCCTCGGTCATCATGTTTAGCGCCAGCCACTCGCGGTTCGTCACGTTCGTATTGTCCCAATGCCACTGCTTATGCTTGCGCAAGCCGTTCACGGTCTTGGAGACACAGTCCGGCATCAGCATCAAGACCTTCGAGCACAGTGCTTCCACCGCCTCGTCCAGCTTGCTCAAGTCGGTTTCGGCCTTTGCCAGGATCTCTTTTGCCGCGTCCCTCTCGCTGCCGGACTTGAAGTCGCCGTATACGATGTTGCCGAAATCGTCGAGGAAGCGATCGGTGATCACCATCGGGTTGGGGATCCATTCTCCGTCGACCTTCAAGACGGCGACTATCTCGCTAAGCAACCCGATGAAGAGCGCCTTGTGCGCGCTCCACGTCTCGCAGAGAATGCCGCTCTCCATCGCGCGCGAAAAGCCGACGTACAGCGGCAGAAAATCTGTGGATCCGCCATCCGGAGCCGAGCCGTGCTTTGGGCCCGCCTGGCCGAAGCGAGCCGTGTCCGCCGCGACACTGAAGTCGCAGGCCATGCCGATCTCCTGGCCGCCGGCGATGCGCATTCCGTTCACGCGATTGATGACCGGCTTGTCACACCTGAGGATCGAATCGATCATGTCGTTGAACAGGCGCATGTACTGCTTGTACTCTTGTGGATTCCCGGCGTAGTACTCGGCGTACTCCTTCGTGTTGCCACCGGTGCAGAACGCCTTGTCACCCACCGCCGTGAACACAACGCACACGACGCTGCGATCCATGCTCGCCTGCCGAAAGGCGAGTATGACTTCCTTCACCGCATCGGTGGTGTAGCTGTTGAACTGCTTGGGGTTGTTGAGCCAGATCCAGGCGTTGTTCAGGCCTTCCACAGGCCGGCCCGCCGGATCGAGAGCCGGTCGAAGCTCGTAGAGGATTTCCTTGAATTCGACGTCCGGAACGAGAGTGTGACTATTCAACATGGCGTGCTCCTCCTGACTACGCCCAGTCTGGAACCAGAATGGCTCGTTTATCGATCTCGTGATCGGCTACCTGCTGAACGACAGCCGGCGCCTCACTCATCGGATAGGTCTGTATGAACGGCTTCAGCGTGATCTTTCCATCGGTGACAAGCTTTAACGCCTCGGGATAGAGCTCCGGTTTGCAGCCCCAGGTCCCCTGAACGGTGGCGTCGTACGCCATCAAATTGCTCAGACGGTACTCCCGCTTGGCCAGCGTGAAACCGACGACCAGCAGCGTGGAAGCGAAGGTCAGCAGCCCGTAGGCCGTATCCTGCCCTCCCGGGTGACCGGAGCACTCGAAGATCTTCCAGCTGTGCTTCGCGCAGCCCCACTCCTTCGCCTGCGCTCCGATCCCCTTCTTGATCGACTTGAAGTCCGCCTCTGCCGAGTTGATCGTCATCCCGGCGCCGTAGTCCGCCACGGCGTCCAGCTTCTTCTGATCGACGTCGATCGCCACCACGTACGCGCCGAACGCGGCCGCGACCTGCACGCAGTAGGTGCCGACGCCGCCCACTCCGACCACGATGGCCAGATCGCCTTCGCGCAGGCCGGCACGAACGATGGCCTGATACGGCGTGGTCACCGCATCGGCGATCACCGACAGATCGGGCAGATCGTAACCGGCCCGGTCCTCGACGACGCACAGCCCGCGACCCGGCACTACGACGTACTCCGCGAAGCCGCCGTCGATATCGTTGCCCGGCATCATCTGGGCGCGGCAGATGTTGCCCCGGCCTTCGCGGCATAACTCGCACGCGCCGCACGGGATCACCGCAGGGACGATCACCTCGCGATCGATGAGGTTCTGGTACTCCGAACCGGCCGCGACCACGACGCCGCTCACTTCGTGGCCGAGGGTTAGCGGTGCCGGCTTCTTCGTCGGAACACCCTCCTTCCAGAAGCCGATGTCCGTGTGGCACACGCCGCAGCCGGCAACCTGAACGACGACCTGGTCGTCACCCGGCTCTGGCTGGGGGACATCTCTTACTTCCAAGGGCGCGTCCGCCGCGACAAACTGGATGGCCTTCATGATTCACTCCCCCGGGCTTGTTGGACTTCGATTATCGGCACGTCAGCCCGCCTACTAAGTAGTCGGCGAACTGAGCGCCGAGCTCGGGCGCGTCGACCGCGCCTTCCGGCCGGTACCACCTGGCGATCCAGTTGATCGCGCCGAGGATGGCGAACACCGCGAGCTTCGGGTCCACCTCCCGGAACTCGCCGTCCTTCATCCCCTGCACGATGAACTCTCGCAGCACCCTCTCGTAGCCGTCACGCGCAGCCACGATCTCGGCTCGCCGCTCGGGAGACAGGGCCGGCACCTCGAACGCCAGCGGCGAGGCCTCGAGCGTCTCAGTCATGACCCGCACGTGCTCGCGAATCAGGTAGGCCAGCCGCTCGCTCGCCCTGTCGCAGCACGAGCGCGCCTCCTGCATCAGCCGCTCGATCTCCGCCAGCGACTCGCGGTGGCACTCGTAAAGGATCGACTCTTTGTCAGGGAAATAGTGGTACAGGGCCGTCTTTCTTACGCCCAGTCGTTCGGCAATGTCATCGAGGGTTGTCGTGTGATACCCGTTCTCTCGGAAGGCGATCAGCGCCGCGTGCAGAATCTCCGCCCGGCGCCGGGCCCACTTCTCGGCCACGTGCGGCGAGGATGTAGTTGGCGCACTGCTATCTTGCATAGGCCAACCCCAGGGCTGTGGATTTGAACTGCGGTTAAAAATTTGAACCTTGGGTCGGCGGCTGTCAAGCAGCCCGGCTCAAGATCTAGCTGGCATTCTAAGTCTTCTAATTAGAGGCGATTACGCGCGTGCAGCCTTGTCGAGTACACCTACGTTCTTCAGCAGCGCGATGAACCGGGGCTCCGACCGGAGACGGTCGAATACTGGGTCTATCCCTAGGACGGGGATCCACGTGTCGCGCTCTTGGTAGGCCCCTTCGAGCCAATCGAGCGCCTCATCCAGTTCATCCAGGCGGCCAGGGCCTCGCGCCGTTTCTTCTCCCAACGGTAGTTGAAATACAGCGCGAGTGCCGCCGCGATGGCGATGACGACCGGAATGATCCAGGGTTCCATTGCAACAGCGGTCGGTGTCCGGGTCTGGTCCTTCGCAAAGAGTCGGTACGACCGTCGAAGGCGCAATATACACCGCGTTTCAACTGCGTCGAGAACAGACATTCGGGCCTCGGTTCATAGATCTCGGCAAGCGGCACGACAGCTGTCGCTGCGGGTGACATGACCACGGAGGAGGCTGCTGCTAGTTTCCGGGCCTGCATGGAGCGCATGGCAGGAGCCCGAGGGGAAAGAGAGGTAAGGCCCACCCCCTCAGTGGGTATGGAAGACGGGGAGGTTGGCATCGATTGTCCGGCCTCCCCTTCTGGTTTGAGTGCCGGATCCGACTTACGGGTGCTGATCTCTGGGACGTTGGGCCGGGAAGAGCGAGCGCCAGAGCCTCGCCGGACATTCTCCAGGCTCTTGGACACCGAATCCCTTGAAGAACCGCGAATGACCCACCGATCTCGAATGGCTTTGGGTGGTATCTATCTGAGCGGTCAAGCACACGAGGAACATCTGCGGGGAGAACCCGACTGGCGGGATCGCATCGGCTTTCCATCTTATGACCATGTCTCTGCGCACCAGACTATGGTTCTTCTTCCTCCTGCTGGCGACGGTGCCGTTGATCTTCCTCGGCGCGTTCCAGTACCGGCAGTCCAGGAGGGCCGTGAAAGAGTTGATCGCGGCCCAAGCGGGTGTGCTGGCAGATCACGCCGCGGCGGAGATCGCGGATCGGTGGACGCAGCGGGAGTCCGAGCTGCTCCTCCTGGCCGAGAACACGGAGACCCAGGCCGCTCTTCGTGCGGAGGGTTCCGGGCCAGTGGTGGTGTCGGAAAATGTGGGTCGGACGGAGATCGAGGACCGGGCCCAAACATATCTGGAGGAGGCCTGGCGCACTTTCGGTCACCGATACGAACGGGTCGAGCTCCGAGCCCCGCCGTCGAGGGTCCGATTCGTCTTGAAGGGGACAGGAGCCTTGGACGCCGCCGGTCCACCGGCGATCCGGATCGATCTACCGATCCTTGACTTGGAGTCAGGAAAGGAAATCGGGGTCGTCACGGCTCGGGTCCGGCACGATGCCCTCTTCCCGAGGGAAGCCCTTGAGGCCGGGTTCGGACACAGCGGGAGCAGCGCGGTATTCGACGCGACCAGGGGCCGGGTTCTTTGGGCGCCCCGGCGTTCTCTGCTACAGCAACCGGTCGAGACTCTGTTCGGGGCCAGGAGCAGCCCCGGGCTTGCCGCGGCGCCGGCCGGAAGGGGAACGATTGAATACCAACTGGCGGATACAGCCCGGGTCGGTGTGTACGTGCGCCTGGAGGAGCCCCCATGGACGGTCCTCGCTTCGGCGGCGGTGGCCGAATTCGCCGAACCGTTTCATCGCATCCGCACCTTCAACCTGCTGGTCGTGCTGGCAGGAACGGGGCTGGTCACGGCGGGATTTGCCCTGTTGCTCCGTCGATCGACGGATTCCCTCGTGCGGCTCGCTGAGGCAGCGGACCAAATCGGGACCGGCCGGTTCGACCCACCATTGCCACCAGGGGGGAGTGATGAGGTGGGTCGCCTGAGCGGCGCGCTCGGGACCATGGCCACGCGGATCCGGGAGATGGTCAGCCAGATCGAGCGCAGTCGGCAGCTAGCGGCCGTTGGAGAGTTCGCCGCCCAGTTGGCCCACGAAATCCGAAATCCGCTTACTTCCCTCCGACTGAACCAACAGGGACTGGAGAGGGATCTGGCGGCCGCGGAGGCCCCCGAGGCCGTCCGGCAACAAGTGGAGATCTCGCTAAAGGAGATCTCCCGGCTAGAGCGGGTGGCCCGTGGCGTCCTCGACCTCGCCCGCCCACCTGGAGGAGCTTCCCGAAGATGCTCCGTGCACGTCGCCGTCCGGGATGCCCTGTCCCTTGTCGGTCCGCAGCTGGCGGAAGCCGGCGTGTCGCCGCAGGCGCGATTGGCCGCAGGAGAAGACGTCGTACTGGCGGACGCAGGGGAGTTGGAGGGCGTGTTCCTGAACCTGTTCCTGAACGCCGCGGAGGCGATGCCGGAGGGAGGGCAACTCCGGGTGGCCAGCCACAATCCGGCCAGGGCTGATGGACCGACCAGGCTTGGTGCGATCGTCCGGGTCCTCGTGTCCGACACCGGCCCCGGAGTGACCCTGGAGGCAAGGGAGCGCATCTTCGATCCGTTCTTTTCGACAAAGGGCGCCGGCAAAGGCCTCGGGCTCTCGGTGGCCCTCCAGAGAATCGAGGCTATTGGCGGCACCCTCGGCTTGGTGGAGAACCCCGAGGGCGGTGGGGCCCGCTTCCAGGTCGACCTGCCCCTCGCCCCTGGTAAGGCCACCGGGGAAAGTGGAAGGGAGAAACCGTGAGAGGACGGATCTTGGTCGTCGATGACGACCCGTCGATCTTGAAGACCTTCGAGAGCCAGCTGCGCCGAGGTGGCCATGATGTGGCCACGGCAACCAGCGCCACCGACGCCCTCAACCTTCTCTCCGAGGTCGATGCGGACCTAGTCATCACAGATCTCCGGATGCCTGGGATGGACGGGCTTGAGCTGCTCAAGAGGATCCGCGAGTCGGGGCACGAGATTGACGTCCTGCTGATCACTGCGCACGAAGACATGCGTAGCGCGACGGAGGCGATGAAGGCTGGCGCCCTGGACTATCTGGTGAAGCCCCTCGACCTGGCCCAGATCGAACTCGTCGTTTCTCGAAGTCTGGAGGGCCGCGCTATGCGCCGCCGCGCAGAACGCCTGGCCGCCGAGCCGGCGGGCCCCCAATCCACTGACCAGCTGGTGGGTAGGGACCCCAGGATGATCGAGATTTACAAGCTCGTCGGCACACTGGCGGCGAATCGGGCGCCGGTTCTGATTCGCGGCGAGACGGGTACGGGAAAAGAGAGAATCGCCCGGGCCATCCACTACACGTCGAACGCGGCAAAGGAGCCGTTCATCGCCGTCAATTGTACCACGCTGGCAGAAACACTCCTGGAGTCCGAGCTGTTCGGTCACGTGCGGGGGGCTTTTACCGGGGCCGTAGCGGCAAGAAGAGGCTTCCTGGAGCTGGCAGGAGAAGGAACAGTCTTCCTTGACGAGATCGGCGACACATCGCCTGCTTTCCAAGCGAAGCTGCTCAGGGTGCTGGACGACGGTGAGTACTACGCAGTGGGAAGCGATAGAAGTCTCCGCACGGAAGCCCGCTTCCTGGCGGCAACGCACAGGCCGCTGGAGCGCTTGGTGGAATCGGGGAGTTTCCGGCAGGACCTCTATTACCGGTTGCGGGTCGTTGAGATCACCGTACCACCGCTAAGGGAGCGGCGAGGCGATATCGCGCTCCTGGCGGAGCACCTCCTGGGCAAGATCACCCGCAAGCTTCATGCGGACGCGACGTGCATCTCCCAGCCGGCCCTCGAAGTTCTCGCGAGGTATGACTGGCCCGGGAACGTCCGAGAGCTGGAGAACGCCCTGACCCGGGCCGCGGTCCTGGCCCGGGGCACCCCGATCCTCCCATCCCACCTGGCGCTGGAGGCCGGGGCCGGGCCGGCGGCCGATCCTTCGCAGCCGACCGACCGCACGCTCGCTGCCGTGGAAGGCCAGCACGTTGCGCGCACCTTGGCGGAGGAAGGGTGGAACAAACGGCGGACGGCCCACGTCCTCGGGGTTTCGCGGTCGCGCCTCGCCCGGCTGATCGAACGGTACGACCTCCGCCCTCCGGCTGACCCCCCCGGTTCCTGAGTTACGTTTCGGACACCTTCCCCCACCGCCGTGGGGCCCCGAAACGGGGCCACCAAGAAGCGATTTGGGGCCACTCGAACGTTGCCGTAGATTCGTCGAAACGCGATAGATCCAAGGTAAACAGCCGGATCTCGGCTCCTCCCTTCCGATGGCACGGCCCGTGCTTTCTTTCCTGCCGACCCGGATCGAGGTCCGGGCTCACGCATGAACAGGGAGGACCCCATGAATCGCACCTCGGCCGTTCTCACATTGATCGTCTTGGTCGCCACCGCCACCGCCACCTGGGCAGCTGTCCCACAGGAGGCAGTAGAAATCCAGCCTCGCTTCACCCGGGTCTTCGGCACGGAAACTCTGGGGATTCAGAACGCATCCCTCTCCCCGGACGGGCGCTGGATAGTCTTCTCCAGGGAGGAGGGGCCCTCCACCTTCAACCTCTGGCTCGTTTCAGCCGCTGGCGGAGAGCCGGTGCGGTTGACGCGCGGGGCGTACTCTGACCTGGGCCCCGAGTGGTATCCCTCCGGCGACCGGGTGCTCTTCCGGTCAAACCGGCCCGGGGACGATGAGAAGGTGCTGTACGCCATGAGCGTGGACGTGGATCTGGCCACTGGGCAGCCCACAGGGGCCCCGCGGCAGGTCACCCTGGACGCCGTTGTTGACAAAGCAGTCTCACCCGACGGCCGGTGGCTGGCCTACAGCGCCTTCGACAACGAGACGGGGAGCTCCGTGTTGAAGGTGGTCGGCTCCCGTGGCGGATCGGCCCGCACGATCGCCAACGGCTCGGGGTTCCGCCGGATCAGCTGGTCCGCCGACGGAGAGCGGCTCCTCTTCTTGGCTCGCGATCGCGCGACCGACCGCGAGCAGCGACTAGAGCGGGCTCGGGTCTCCGACGGCTCGCGGGAGACCGTCGCATTGCTCCGAAACACGGTGACCATCCCGAACGCGGACCACAGCCACTATCTGCAACCGGTCTCCGGTTCCTCCTCGGCGGCCTCTCCGTTCACCATCCACAGGGCCACGGGCGAGGTGATCGCACGAGTGACGCTCGGCCGGGGCATGACCCCGGTGGAGGTGCGATCCGACGGCACCGTCCTGGCCGTCTCGAGGGAGGTGGCGGCGCCGATCACGATCCGGCCGGTCCAAGGCGGGGCCTCCTGGGTGGTGGGGAACCCGCGGAGCTACGAATGGCCCATCGACTGGTCTCCCGACGGCACCAGGGTCCTGTTCAGCACCCAGGTGGACGGCCACGAAGCCATCATGACCGTATTCCGCGACGGCGGGGCGGCTACGCAGATCGACCTGTCCAGGAGCACGAGGGAGGGACCCGGCGTGACGCGCTTCACCGGGGATGGGCGGTACCTCTTGTACCACGCCGACTCCCCCGCAGGCGCGGAAGTGGCCTCGCTGGTGCTCCAGAGCCTCGAGAACGGCGGCGTGGTCACGCTGACTGAGTCAGCTCCGCGGTACGCGTTCGCTATGGCTTACCTCAGGATCACTGGCCCCGGAGGAGAGCCGTCCCGAGACGGCGAGGCCGTGCTGTTCATAGAGCAGCGGGGCGACCAGTTGGCAATCGTCTCGGCCCGGGCAGGCGGGGAGCGCCGCACACTATGGGAGTTTCCTTCGGCGGAAGGCCCTCCTCCTGATGTGGCCGTCGGGGTCGCGAAGGATCGCCTCGCCTGGATCAAGCAGTTGGATGGCGGGGGAGCCGCCGTCATGATCGCTCGAGTCGGAGATGCGGAACCCCGGGAGCTCCTCCGGCATGAACGGATCCTCGGAGAGCTCGCCTGGTCCAGGGACGGCACTCAGTTGTGCATTACCTCCCTCACGGACGCGAGTCTCCTCTTTGCCCATGTGGACGATCAGGGCGACCTCATTCCCGAGCCCACAGTCATTCAGGCACCCGCCGCATACTTCTGGGACGTCCGCTGGGTGCCAGGGGATCAGGCGGTCACCATGGTCGGGATGGCCGCGGACCAGATCGTCGATTCTAACATCTGGATGGTGCCTGTGGATCCCTCGGGGGCACCCGTGGCCCTCACCGAAGAGGATATCGGTCCCGCGTACGGGTACTCCCTGTCCCCCGACGGTCGTTTCATCGCCTACCAGTCGGAGAAGGAGTTGGGTAGCTCGCTCTGGCTAGTCGATCTGGGAATCGAACTGCGGGCCGAAGGCCGAGAAGACCGTTGAGGAGTTCCACCATGAGGTCAGCTTCATGGATATTCCTTAGCTTGTTCTGGTGATCCGTGGCAGCGCCATTACGTGGTCACGGCGGAACGGCACTTCCTTGTCACCCGCAAATTCTGCCCACCCGCCCAATCCAGTGAGTTGGCCTTCCACCTGACGGACGGTACCTCAAGTTTGGGCCAGTTCATGTGTCGATTGGGCCGGTCTTTGGGCCGATTCAGACCGGCAGATCTTGGCAAGCTCCGCGGCAACGACGGCAGATCGTGGGTTCTACCAGAGCTTCACACGGTTTCTTGCCGGGATTCGGTGTCGGCGACACCGAGCCCGTCACGTGGCGGATTCCGGCCACGTGGTGGTGCTTCGGCCCCTTGGGTCGGCGGCTGTCAAGCAGTAGCGCTCAAGACTCTGCAAACGTTCCAAGTATTTTGACGACAAATAGTTACACGCGCGGCTTTGTTCGTTTGGGCTGTGGCAAGTCTTGGCCCGGACCTCGCTGCGCTGGCTTCAGTGCGAAGATGGGAAATCGACCCGCGGCACCACGCGCTCCGCCTCGCTGTCCAGCTCGAAGTAGCTTCCCGCTTCGAAGTTGAACCAACGCCCAATCAGGTTCGTGGGGAAGGCCGCCAGCAGAACGTTCATCTCGCGCACGTTCCCGTTGAAGAACCGACGCGCGGCGGCGATGCGATCCTCGGTGTTGGCCAGCTCTTTCTGCAACGCCAAGAAGTGGGCGTCGGCCTTCAGTTCCGGATAGGCTTCCGCCACGGCGAAAAGCTGCTTGAGCCCTACGAGAAGCGCGGATTCGTCGAGAGCTTGCGATGCCGGGCTGCCGCGATTGGCCAGCGCTCGGCTGCGAAGCTCAACAACCCGCTCCAACGTCTCTCGCTCGTGGCGCACGTAACCCGTCACCGTCTCGACGAGATTGGGGATGAGCTCGTAGCGTCGCTTGAGCTCCACGTCGATGTCGGACCAGCTCTCGGTGATGTGCTGGCGCACTCGGGCAAAACGGTTGTACGTCGCCACCACCCAGATCAGAACGATCAGTACAACAAGTCCGCCACCCAGCAGTTGGTATTGTGCCATCAGCCTTTCGACGAGTCGAGCTCGGTTGTCAGGAAGTCAGGCCAGAGGTCGAAAAAGCGCCGGGCCCAATCGAGCTGCGACTTGAACTCGGCCGGCTGCCAGCGGCGCCTACCGTCGGTGACGCAGTAGCAGCCGCCCTCGATATCGATCGCCGGTGGATTGGTCTCCAGCAGATACTCCATCATGCGGGGATGGACCACGGCATACGCAAATCGTTTATCGTCACTCTTGACATAGTAACGTTTGCTGAACTCGTGCGACTCGAAGTCGATGTCATCGAAGCCAAAGGCACCGGCGAGCTTGTCGAAGACCCTTTCGCGCCGGATCAAGAGCTTCGGTAGGTCGGCAAACGGCATGTGTAGAATGAGGTAGCTGAACTTGTAAGTGCGGGTGCGTTTCGACTTCCCGGAGCCTTCCCGCACCCTGTAACGGAAGTCACCCATCTTGACTTGATAGACGCGATCATCGATCTCCTGTGTACCATAGAGCGTGTTGAACGCCACTCGGCTGTGTCCCCGCCGAAACACTGCAAAGTTCGCATACTCGTCATCGTGATCGCGGTCATTAGACGGGTCAAAACGCCAGCGCAACTCTTCCGCGAGTGCGGCCAAAGCCTCGCGCCGTTTCTTCTCCCAACGGTAGCTGAAATACACCGCGAGCGCCAAGGCGATGGCGACGATGACCGGGATGATCCAGGGTTCCATCAGCGACAGAGGTCGGTATCGAAGTTCGGCCCAAGGTAAAGGGTCACTTCAATCGTCAAAGGCGCAATATACACCTCGCTTCAACAGCGTCGAGGACTGAGATTCGGGTTTCGGTAGACTCGACGTCGGCAAACGGCGCTCCGTCGTTGTATGGATGGAGAACTCAAGAAAGTGTCTCACGGACTGGTGAGGGGAAAACAGACCGTTTCGAAGGCATCTTCAGCAATCAAGAAAAACTCTGAGGTATTTGACTACCTTGGTAAATGCGCACCCCAGCCTCTCGCAGCGCAGCCATGATCTCGGGGTTCTCCAACAATCTGCCCCGAGACCAGACACTTTTTCCAAACCAGACAGCAAGCGGGTGCCGTTGAGCGATAGTCTCTCGAACAACTCTCAGGACTTCAGCTGGAGCATCGAGATTCATATAGAACGTTGATAAATCACCGGCCCGCAACCCCGTGGTAGTCCCTACGTCCTCGAGCACAGCCAGGGCTACCCGTGTGAGCTCGGATTCGTCGACCGCCTTCAGAACCACATGGAGGCGTTCGGGGTCCGGGTAGCCAACCAGCTCACCCCACTTGCGGATAATGCGAAATGCCTCATCAGGCCGGCTCTGGTGGATCAGGAACACGGACATGAACTGCAGTCCCCAGCCCAACGGCGGGTCGAGTTGCTCCGCTTTCCTGAAGAGCGCCAGGGCATCGTCTACTCGGCCGGCTTCGTAGAGCGGCAGCGCCAAAGAAAAGTAGAAGGTGTTGGCCAGCGGGTTGAGATCGATCCCCCTTTGCATGCTTCGAACGGCCTCATCCAACCGCCCTAAGCCCCTCTGAGCAAGTCCAAGCCAATGGTGGGCATCGGCACAGCTCGGATTCAACTCGACCGCTCTTTGGAGATGGGGCTCCGCTAGATTCCAGTCCCATTCATCGTGCATCGCTAGCGCTCCCAGCGCCGCATGCACTTCAGCCAAGCCTTCGTCCAGATCCAAGGCGCGCTGGGCCGCATCACGTGCCCGGGCATAGGCTTCTCGGGAGATAACCGGTTCATAGATCGGGATGGCGATCCAGGCATCGGCAAGACCCGTCCACGCCAAGGCAAACGTTGAGTCTCTTTCTATCGCGGCCTCGAAGAAGCGGATGGCCTTTCGGAGGTTCTCCGCGCTTCGGCGGTCCCAACGGTGCCGACCGAGAAGGTAGTAGTCATAGGCCTCCAGGTCTTCCGTCGGCTTGCGCTCGATCCGCTTTAGCGCCTCGGTTGTCAACGTTGCGTGTAGGGAGGTGACGATCCGTTTAGCGATGTCACTCTGGATCTCGAATACATCCGCAGCGTGACGTTCGTATTGATCAGCCCACAGATGCGCATCTGTCCTCGCGTCGATCAGCTGGACATTGACTCGCAGGCGATCTCCGATCTGCAGCACTTCGCCCTCTACGATTGTCGCTACGCCGAGATCTTCCCCGATCTCGCGCACGCTTCTGTCCGTGTCCTTGTAGCGCATCGTCGAGGTGCGAGAGATCACCGTGAGATCGGCGACCCGACCGAGGTGGTTGATAATCTCACCCGTCACCGCGTCGCTGATGTACTCCTGCTCGGGATCACCGCCGACGTTGACGAACGGCAGCACGGCGACGGACTTGCTGTCAGCGACACGGCCGCTTCTAAAACACTCACCCGCCTCCCTCAGCCGCTCGGAAAACTCGAGTACCTCCGTAACCGGCTCGGCGTCCAGCTCTTCCTTCAGCAGCCGCTCGTGCTCATGCGCAACCTGTATCGCGTTCGCCGGGTCTCCCGAGCGCGCCATCGCCTCCATCAAGCCCAGCGCGTACCGCGAGTTGAAGGGGTCCTGTGCGGCCAAGCGCTTCCACCAGTCCACTTCCCGGCGGTGATCGGACGCCGCCTCGGCCTGCTCCGCCAGCTGTTCGAGCGTGTTCGCGTACGCATCGGCGAAACGATGCCGCTCCGACTCTACCCAACGCTCGAACTCCGGCGCACCGCTCGTGTAGAAGCCGTCCAGGAACGGACCTTCATAGAGCCCCGCGGCCGTTTCCAGGTCGCCCGCGTCGAGGGCGTCAAGGAAAGCACCGGCATCACTCTCGACCTTTTGTGGATTCAGACGGAGGACGTCACCTGCAGCGAGCGCCAAGGCCTCGTCACCCAGCGACTTGCGGAGCATGTAGACGGTATCGGCAAGGCGGTGGCGGGCCCTCTCCTGGTCGCTCTCGGCCCACAGATACCCGATGAGCTTGTCGCGGCTGCAGCCCTTATCGCGAGCCACGGCCAGGAGAGCGAGCACAGCTAGCGAGCGGTGCTGAAGTCCCGTGTCCGAGGCATCGGCAGAACCATCGAGGGAAATGCCGCCAAACAGGCGCAGATAATACATGCGTCCGCCTCTGGAGGCGCGCGAGGACATGAACGGATAGTCAGCGGATAGTCGCCGGACCCTTCGACCCTAAGATAGGCCCACATCGATTGATCGGGCCAGAGGTTCGTTTCGCGGCGCCATTCTGCGGCGTCCCGGAGCACGGAGCCTTGCCCAGCGGGTCGCCGATCTAACGGCCCTTCTCAGCCCACCCAACCGTTGGGTCGGCTCCAAGCCCGGGCGAGCCTCTGGCTTCATAATCGACGGCCCCAATGGAGGTCATCATGAAGAGCAGGTTCTCCCCCACGGCCCGCGAACGCGCTCCGCCGGGCCGGTCTCGAACGCACGCCCGGGTCAAATCAAGCAGACAAGTACCTTCCCCGGAGGGATGATCATGCGGTACCGC
The DNA here is from genome assembly GCA_039588015.1 of Gemmatimonadota bacterium. GTDB lineage: Bacteria > Gemmatimonadota > Gemmatimonadetes > Palauibacterales > KS3-K002 > JASFMO01. The sequence continues at coordinate 50,445 of JBDHAS010000009.1, forward strand.
CTGGTAGTAGCCGTTCTCGTCGGTGTTGCTTTCGTCGTTTCTGCCTGCGACGATCCCGCGCCGACCGAACTCTCGCAGGACACGACACCTTCAATATCAGCTGCGCCGAAGAAGGCGATCCCCTTCACGGCTGTGTGGGATCTTACGGGCCCCGTTAACGGGTCCAACATCATCAATCCTGAGTGCATCGTTTTCGATGCAAAGCATGTGCACTACGATAAGTGCATCCTCGAGGGGAGCATGACCGGCGATCTTTGGGGCACGAGTAACTCTTTACACAGAGGCCATATAATACTGGCAACGGGCTATGGCAAAGGCCATGGACACATTGCCATGAATGTATGTCACGCGGATATCGGGTGCGGGACATTCAAGGGTCGCTACCACACTGAATCACAGCTGCCAGAGGTGATGATCATAACCGAAGCACCCGGTCATGGCGGCGGAGACTTCCACACTCTGCAGATTCGGTATACCGGAGTTAAGCGGCCAGATGCTTTCATCTTCGATGTTGAGGGGGTCATCTTCTAGGCCGGTTAGTCCGCTAGTCGACGTTGGCCCGCTAACGATGGAAGAGGGCAGCTTCGGCTGCCCTCTTCCTTTGTCCTAGCGTCCGAGTGCTCTGGAACGTCAAGAGACTCGTCAGACTCCTCCTAGGCGCCGCTACGGTAAGCGGCGGCGAGCACGCGATCTCGCTCGTAGGTGGACCCGATGCTGTCCACAGCCTTCATGAACGCCGGTCGCAGATCGTCATCGATCGGGTGACTGTTTGCCACCTGGGTCAGAACCCGTCCCAGCTCGTGATCCGAGTCGATTTCCAGCGCCGACTCGAGCACGGCCTCGACCGTCGCCCTAGCAAGCGGCATCACTTTCAGAACAGACCCGAGGACCCGTGCGTGCTCGAAGTCGGACGAGAGCGAGTCCACGGCTCTGAAGAACGCAGGCCGCGTCGTATCATCGACACCGTATTCGGATATCACGGCGTTCAAGAGCTTGCCCAACTCGTGGTCCGAGTCGATCTCCGCAGCCGCTTCGAGAACTGACACCTGCGACGATGCGTTCAGGTCACCGCGCTTCACCAAACTCGTCAGCACACGACCGAGCTCGAAATCGGAATCGATCGAGCTTGCCGCGGCGAAGTAGGAGTTCGGGATACTCTGACCTGATGGATAGAGAGCAGAGACTTCGCCGAGCAGTCTCCCAAGCTCGTGATCCGAGCTGATGTCCTGCGCCGCCTCGAGCACCTGATCGAGGAATCGCTCGTCCGTGCCTCTTTGCTTGATCGCTGCGTCCAGAACCTGCCTTTTTGAATGGTCGGAGTCTATCGTGGCCACGGCCTGGAAGAACGTACGCGCCGTCGCATCGTCCAGCGGTCGAGACTCGATGAGCTCGATCAAAAGGCGAGCCAGTTCATAGTCTGAGTCGATCGACGTGGCCGACTCGAGCATCGACTGCGCCAGCGCCGGGCTCAGGTCTCTTCGCTTGAGGATGGCCGACAGCACGTTCGCATGCGCGTGATCTGATTCGATCGAATTGGCCGCCTCCACGTACGCGATCCTGACCGCCTCATCCAGCGGGTGCTTTTCGGCGATCGCGATCAACAGCTGCGACAGCTCGTGGTCAGATTCGATATCCTCCCCAACCTGGCGAACGATCAACCCGACCGTCTCCGGATCGAGGTCCGCCTGGCTTAACAGCACGGTGTAGTAACGGCGAGCGGCGTAGTCGCTGGGAATGTGGGAGATCTCTTGCAGCAGCCCCTCGGCTCCGTCGCGCGCCAGGATGTACTCGGCACGCTGGGTTGACTTGTAGCCGGCGCGCCGGAAGAGCACGAGGAGCATGTCCGAGAGCCACGCTTCCGCCTCGGCGTCGTAGGGTCTCTCGTCGCGGTTCACATACCAAGTGCGCGACAGCGAGCCGCCCCGCTCTCCCTCGAGAACCAGCCGCCGCGATTCGCGTCCCCTCTCCTCCTGGATCTCCAGCTTGCCGCCACGGGACAGGTCGGAGACAGTCGTGTAGGCTTCGTCGAAGCTGAGCACTCCCTCGAGATCGATCTCCAACTCGCAATTGTCCCGGCTCATCTTCACCCGCAGCTTGTCGTCATCCGAATGAATCGAGGTCGACGACTTACCGCCTCGGGCCGTCCAATCGCAGTCGAGCGCCTGAGGAAACGCCAGCGAAGACAGCTCGAGGGTCGCCAACTCCCCTTCGGCCGATGCCTCTGTGTCAACGGCGGTCTCCGTAAGCAGGGTGGGCGGGGAAGCCAGCATCGGGACCGCCCCTTCGAGCCACGCGCTGACTCCATTCCCATCGGCCTCGGGATGGCTCGGCTGCTCTTCGGGAAAGCTTGGCGAGTCTGACTGGGGGGCCGCACCCGCGACTGGCAGGACCACCAGCGCCGCGCTCAGCCAGGCGGAAGCTACCACGCGCGGCGAAAGCGCCGCCCGGGCGCGTCCGGCATCGAGCGCGGCCACAAGTCTCACCCCCAGCTGCGACGGACGCGCCATCGCCACGGCCGCCGTCGACGACATCGTTCCGGCCTTCACCGAACGCGCCACTTCCAGGAGATGCTCCGCGTAGTCCGAGGCTCGCGAACCGGTACGCAGCACCTGATCGTCGCACGCCAGCTCTCGCTCGGCACGCAGGCGGTCGGCAGCCAGCCAAACCAGCGGATTGAACCAGTAGAGGCCGCAGTTGATGCGGGCTAAAAGCTGAGTGAGGAAGTCGAAACGCTTCACGTGCGCCAGCTCGTGGAGCAGAACGGCGCGCAGCCGTTCGGTCGGCCATTCAAGCACATCGCGGGGCAGCAACACCTTCGGCCTGATCACACCCCAGGTCATCGGCATACATGCGCCGCTGCACTGCAGCAGCGTCACTCGCCGGGTTAAACCCAGCTGTGCCGATAGCTCATCGGCCATACGGGCCAGCGGACCGTTAGTCAGGCGTTTAGCGTTCCGCCCGATTCGCCAGGTCTTAGCCCAGCCGACGGCGATCCCCGCCAGCACCATCAGCGCGCCGCCGGCCCAGACGAGCATCGCCAAAACCGGCCAGGTCATTCCCGCACGCGCCGGTTCTTCTCTCCTCACGATCGCCGCGCCGTTAGCGAGGTCCTGGTCCTCGCCGTTCGATCGCGAAGCGAACTTCACGCTCGAATTCGGCTGGTGTTTCTTTTCCTTCGACTCTGGTGGAGCTACTGCACCGTCCTCGGACGCCGGAGCGGCCGGTTTGGGCTCAACCGGTTCGGCTTCGAGAGTCGGCGTCGCCGCAGGCTCGATTCTCGGAAGACCCGGCACTCCCCAACGGGGCGTCGCCGCCGTGAGAAACGGCAGCAGCAAGGCAGCTCCGATCGCCAGACCCCACACCAGGTGGCGCAGAGAAGCGGACGACCTCCTCAGCGCGCGGGTCAGAACGGCGGCGAACGCCAGGACTATCGCCGCTTTGATCGCGGCATCCACGAGGGCGGCGACCGCAGTGCCGTCTCGCACCAACGCTGCTGCACCTTCCCAAGCCTCTATCATGACTAGCGTCCCTCTTTCCTGGCTTCCTCGATCAGCTCCGCGAGTCGGTCGAGTTCCTCGTCGGACAGCTCCGATGCGGACATATCCAGGAACGCCGCAACCGCGCTCTCTGGTGATCCATCGAAGTACGTCCGAAGCAGCCTCTTCATCGCAGATTCTCGCGCCTCTTCGCGCGGGACCGTCGGCACGTACACGTAGCGTGGACCGTCCTGCTCGTGGAGGACGTGACCTTTGTCCTTCAGGATGCGAAGCAGTGCCCGCACAGCGGAGTAGCTGGGCGGGTCGCTCATTTCCTCCAGGACCTCGGCCACCGTCGCTCGACCGCGCCGATAGATGATGTCCATTATCTGCCGCTCTCGACGGCTGAGTCCTGTGTGCTCGGAATCGCTCATTCTCCGTCAACCCTCGCTTGACGACGGTGCCATGCTAGAAAATCAGCAGTGTGCTAAAAATATAGCACATACTCGTAGCTGTCAAGGCTCGGAGCCAGAACTCAACTACTCCTTACGCTGCTGACACTGCTTTGGATTCTTCGAGTGCGGTGGCGGGACCGGAAGTAAACGCAAACGGAAAGCCGCGCCGACGAACCATCGGTACGTCAACGCGGCTATAGCTTTGTCTGGGGCTCGTGGGGAACCCCGCAACAAGAAAAGGAGCCGCTACCGCCGCCGCGTTTGAACCGTCGCCGGCTCGTGCAGCGCCCACGTCGCCAGCGGATGCAGCGCCCAGCGCACCGCTCGCGCGGCCCCGTGCTCCACCGCCACCGCCGCTCGAGCGATGGCCGGCACGCCGTAGCGCACCGCGCCATAGATCGCGCCCGCGATGATGAATGGCAGCAACGGGAAGATCGCCCAGACCATGAAGGCGGCGAAGATGCCGAGGACGATCAGCGCGCCGCCGGCTAATTCGAGAAGACCGATACCGGCCATGATGCAACTCCCTGCCAAGGTCTTTCTGACTCTGCTTAACAATCTAATGGACTGGGTAATCGATAGCCAGTCTCGCTTGCGGTGTAAGGCTGGGGACAAGCCGACACCCCGGCGGTTCATCAAGAGGTGATCGGGTTGGCTATAGCCGGAGTCTATCGACCGTTAGATCGAGTGCACGATCCGCGCGCCCGGCGCCTTAGCGCGCAAGGTGCGCTGCGCATCGGCCGCCGGCATCCCGAATATAGTCGTGCCGGCCGCGTCCGCAGCTATGCAGTCATCGGCCATCACCGTCACGCTGCGAACCTTAGTGCTTTTCGGCTCGCCGGTCTCGGGATCCAGCATATGGTGGTAGCGCCGGCCGCCGTGCTGGAAGTACTGGATGTAGTCGCCCGAGGTCGCGATCGCGCAGTCGCTCGCCTCGACGGTGGCGACGATTCCGTTCGGATCGTCGGGATCGCGGATGCCGATCTTCCAGGGATCGCCGTCCTCCGAATGGCCGATTGCGTACAGATCGCCGCCCACGTTGACCAGCCCGTTCAGGATCCCGTAGGAGCGTAGCGCCTCGGCGGCGCGATCGACTCCGTAGCCCTTCGCTATCCCGCCAAGGTCAAGAGCCACATCCGCATCGTGGAACAGGACGACCGGGGCACCTTTCGAGCTCCCCAGCTCCAAAGCCTGGTAGAGATCGCGACCGGCCAACTTCTTCACGTCGTTCGACGACGGCGGCGCCTGCCGGTCTCCGACGTCCCACAAGGTCACCGCCTTGCCCAGGCAGGGATCGAAGGCACCGCCGCTCGCCTCGGCCCAGCCCAGCGACTCCTCGAGCACCAGCGCGGTCTCCTTCGACACCGCCACCGCCCGTTTCACGGCCTCGATATTCGCGCGGCCTACGTCCGAGTCGGCGCTGAATCGCGTCATCGTACGGTCCACGAAGCGCAGCTCCTCGACGGCGGCGTCGATCGCAGCGTGCGCGTAGCGTTCGTCGCGGTGCAGGATCGCGAAGTCCGCGAACGTCCCCATGACCGGGATCGTACGGCGGACCAGCGCGCGCGGGCGCCTCAGCCCCGCCGGCAGCGTAGCTACGACGAAGGCGCCGATCCCCAGCGCCACGAACTCGCGGCGGCTGGGATAGGAACGTTGCGGACGCTCGGGTTGACTCATGCTATCCAGCTCCCCCACTCGATCGAACCGATCAGAGGTTACAATCTCCACCACAAGAACCGCATTCGGACTTCCTTTCGCCGCCACGGGCGAGGAAGCCGAAGCCTACGAACAAGACAGCCAGTCCAAGGACAGACAGCAAGTGTATCATCATGTGCTCAATAGTCCAGCGAAGCCCATGAACGCCAGCGACAGAATCCCGGCGATGATGAACACGATCGCGTTGCCCTTGGCGATCTCGGGGACCTTGGCGAACGCCAAGTCCTCGCGGATCGATGCCATTAGCACCAGGGCGAGCGTCAATCCGGCGCCCGCGCCCCACGCGAAAGCCAGCCCCTCTAGGAAGCTGTAGCCCCGGTTCGCCTGGTTCCACGCCATGAACAGGATGGCGCAGTTCGTCGTGATCAGCGGAAGATAGATACCCAACGCGCGGAACAGCGCCGGGCTCATCTTCTTGATCGTCATCTCGGTGATCTGCACCGCCGAGGCGATGACGAGGATGAACGAGATCAGCTTCAAGTAAGGCGCGTAGGGCAAGATGAACGTGTTCAACAACCACGCGCATACGGATGCGACGGTGAGGACGAAGATGTTCGCCCCTCCCATCCGCAGCGCCGTGTAGATCCGGCCCGAGACACCCATGAACGGGCAGAGGCCGAGGAAATAGGCCAGGGTGAAGTTGTTGACCACCATCGCAGAGATGAAGATCCAAGCCATGCTACCCATCAGGCGGCCCTCCCCACGGCGACGGCATCAAGCCTCGCTTCCGCGCGTTTGCTCTTCCGCCGTTCCCACCAATTGAGCCAGATCAAGATGAATCCGATGGTGAGGAACCCGCCCGGCGGCAAGATGAAGACGACCCACGGCTCGTAACCGCCCCCGAACAGGCTATAACCCAACAGGCTGCCGTAACCCAACACCTCCCGGACGACGCCCATCATCAACATCGCGATGATGAAACCGATCCCGACGCCCGTCGCATCGAGTAGCGCCCGCGGCACCGAGTTCTTCGAGGCGAAGGCCTCCTGCCGGCCGAGGATCATGCAGTTGACGACGATCAACGCGATGAACGCGCCCAAGTCCTTGTGGATCTCCGGGGTAAACGCCTCCAACGTCATGTCGACGATGGTCACGAAGGTGGCGATGATCAGGATGTAAGTGGCGATCCGCACCTCGTTCGGTATCAGCTTCTTGAACGTCGCCACCAGAAGGCTGGAACAGAAGAGCACGAAGAACGTGGCCAGCCCCATGGCGAGCGAGTTGACCACGGTGTTGCTGACGGCTAGCGCCGGGCACAGCCCCAGCATCTGGATGAGTACCGGGTTCTCGCGCCAGATGCCGCGGTTCAGGTCCTGGCCCGGCGTCGTCTGCCTCGGCATCAGCTGCCCTCCTGCAAATAGGCCTCAAGCATCGGGCCCAGGCGCTCGAGCTGGTTGTTGATGATGTCGATCACCGCGCGCGACGAGATCGTGGCGCCGGTGATCATGACGACTTCGTTCGCCGCCCCGGTCGCGCGTGCCGGTTTAACGCCGGCGAGCGGAGACTCGGTACGCTCGAACTCGGCGACGAAGGCGCTATCCTTGACGATCTTGTCGCCCAGCCCCGGCGTCTCCTTGTTCGCCAGCACCTTCATGCCCAGCACCGCCCGCGCGTCCGCATCATATCCGAAGATCAGCTCGATGATGTCCTGAAAACCGAACTCGGCACCCTGGATCGCGAACCCAACCTGTTCCCCGTTCTCATCGTAACCGAGGAACACCATCTCGAGGCTCGCCGCATCAGCAGCCGTCGGGGGCGTCGCCGCCAGCGAACCTTCGTACACATACAGAGTGTCCCAGCGCGCCGGCGCCTTCAGCACCTCGGACACGGCCAGGCGCAACTGCAGCGCCTTGTATGCCTGAATGCGAGGCTGCGTCGCCTGGTAGACGAACACGATCAACAGCCCCGCCAGCGCGCCCGCGGTACCCAGCGTCAGCAGCAACCGCCAGGACGGGACCTCCGGCTGACCCTGCGCCAGGGGCAGTTCGCGGCGCCCGCCGGCGTTCGCCGTATCCTGCCCGTTCACGAGGCCGCCTCCTGCACGCGCGTGCCGAACACTTTGGGCTGCGTCCAGCCGTTGATGTACGGCACCATCGCGTTCATCAGCAGAATCGCGTACATCACGCCTTCCGGCAGACCGCCCCACAGCCGGATGACCACGATCAGCGCGCCGATCCCCGCTCCGAAAATCCAGCACCCCTTGTTCGTTACCGGCGACGTGACCATGTCGGTCGCCATGAACCAGGCGCCGATCATCAGGCCGCCGGAGAACAGCATGAACATCGAGCCGGGGTAGGCCGGGTTCAGCAGATGCACGAACTCGGACAGGAGCGCGACGCTGATGAAGATGCTGATCGGGATACGCCAGTTGAGGAAGTTCCGCAGCGCCAAGTAGCCACCGCACAACGTGATCAGTATCGCCGACGTCTCGCCTATCGATCCGCCGACCGTGCCCAGAAACAGGTCGCGGACCGCCGTCTCGATGCTCTCGAACTTCATCTGTCCCAGCGGCGTCGCTTCCGTTACGGTGTCGACCTCGCCGACGCTCATGAACGGCAGCGCCAGATTGTCGCCCCTCACACCCCAAAAGCCCTGACCCTGTACCGGCCACGTGGTGATCGCCACCGGGAAGGCGCCCTGCAGAAACGCGCGGCCCAGCAGCGCCGGGTTGAAGATGTTCTGGCCCAGCCCGCCGAAGATCAGCTTGCCGGCTCCGATCCCGAACGCTCCGCCGATGAACGCCATCCACAGCGGCAGGCCCGGTGGCAGCGTCAGTCCCAGCAGCAGCCCCGTGATCACGCCGGACCCGTCGAGCAGCGAGCCCTTCGCACCGAAGATCCGTTCCGTTACCAGCGCGCCCGCCGTCGCCGAGGCGATCACCAGCAGCGCGCCCATACCCCAGAAGAAGGCGGAAGCGATGATGATCGGCACCAGAGCGCCAACCACGTTCCACATGATCTGCGGCGTGGTGGCGGGCCCTTTCAGGTGCGGAGATGCGGTGACCAGAAAGCGCGGCACGCTCATGCGGCCGCCGTTTTCGCTTGCAACCGTTTGATCGCGGTCCGGGTGACTTGGAAAAGCTGTGACAACGGAATATTGGACGGACAGACGTACGAGCAGCAGCCGCATAACATGCAGTCCCAGATATGGTGCTGCTCGGTCTCGAGGTACTGACCCGCCATCGCCATCTGCCCCAGCAGCTGCGGGTTCAGGAAGACCGGGCACGCGTCGAGGCAGTGGCCGCACCGAATGCACGGGTAGGATTCCTTGCGCTTCGTCTCGTCCTTAGACAGCACGACGACGCCCGTGACGCCCTTCAGGATCGGCACCTCGAGGTTGGACTGTGGTGCGCCCATCATGGGTCCGCCGAAGACGATCTCATGAGCATCTTCCGTAAGACCGCCGCACGCCTCGATCAACTCGCCGACCTTGGTGCCGACAGGGACGATCAGATTGCTCGGCGCCTTCACGCCGCGGCCGGTGACCGTGACGATGCGCTCGATCAGCGGCAAGCCCGTGTCGAACACCTCGGCGATGGCGGCGCAGGAACCGACGTTCTGCACCACGACGCCCACGTGCAGCGGCAGTTTGCCGGATGGGACTTCACGCTTGAGCAGCGCCTCGATCAGCATCTTCTCGGCGCCCTGCGGGTACTTAACCGTCAGCGGGTGCACGGTTACGTTCAGGTCGTTGGGCAGCGTGGCCTGGATAGCCTCGATCGCGTCCGGCTTGTTCTTCTCGATGCCGATCATCGCCCGGTGAACGCCCAGCGTGTGCATCATGATGCGGACCCCCATGTGCACCCGCTCGGGATACTCCGACATGATGTGATGATCGGTGGTGAGGTAAGGCTCGCACTCGCAGCCGTTGATGATGACCGCATCGAGTTCCACGTCGTCGGGCGGAGAGAGCTTCACGTGCGTCGGAAAGGCCGCGCCGCCCAGCCCGACGACGCCGGCCGCCTGAACCGCCTGCACGACCTGCTTGGGCGACAGCCCCTCCCAGTGCGGTACCAGGCGCGGACGCGGAGCCTGGGCTGAATAGCGATCGACCGCGATCCGAATCGCCGGCTTGTAGGTGCCGTCCGGGTGCGGCCACAGCTCGATCGCTTTGACCGTACCGCTGGCGGACGCGTGCACCGGCGAAGAGATGAAGCCATCCGCCGCGGCCAGCTTGTCGCCTCGCTCGACGCGATCGCCCTCCTCGACGATCGGTACCGCAGGCTTGCCCGTGTGCTGGCTGAGCGGCAAGACGACCTCGTCCGGAAACGGCATCCGGCGGATCTTCTCCCGCTCGGTCAGCTCTTTCAGTTCAGGCGGATGAACACCGTGCCGGAAGGTCCGGCCGCTAGAAGACATCTAGTGTCCTGTTTTACTGTTATCGTGTTGAATATCGAATTTCGAACGCCGAACACTCAATAATGAAGTGCTAATAAACGTTCTTCAGCATTCGGCGTTCTATTGTTCGATATTCGATATTCGAAACGCCGCCTAGTTAAACGGTTCTGCGCGCTTGATCCACTTCTCGAGATCTTTCTCTTTCGGATTCAGCGGAGTCCCGGGGTGAATGATCTTGACCGGGCACTTCTCCGCCGCCTGCACAATTTGCTTGAACGTTCCCGCCTTCGGGTCCTTGATGTACGCCTGCTTCGCATCGTTGTAGGCGAACAGTTTCTTGTTGATGTTGGTGCATTCGTTACATGTCGTGCAGCGGATCGTGTCGATGTACGGCTCCAACGCGATGCCTTCTTCGGCCTCCTCCTCGACCACGGCCGGCGCGGCTGCCGTAGCCGTAGCCGGCGCTGCCTCGACAGCCACGGCCGCTCCGCCACCCGCGGACCCGATCGGCACGTCCGAGAAGTCCATGCCCAACGGCTTCAGGCCCGGCGTCGCCTGCGCGCGCTTCAGCAGGTCGGCCACGGTCATCTTACCGTTGCCCGCCTTGAGCAGGCCCTCGGCCAAGCGCCGCGCCACCACCTGCGGGTACTTCATCTTGAGCTCGGCGATCTTCGCCTCGTAGCCGGCCCTCAGCGCGTCGATCTTCTTGTCGAATTCCTCCTCCAGCTCGGCCTCGACTACGTCGTGATGTGCTTCGGACGCGACGAGACCCGCCATCTCGCGCAGGTTCAGCCACAGGTCCAGCCGATCCTCCGCTAGTTCGACGATCTCCGCGGAGGCGGTAAGCCGCTTCAGCTTCTTCTCCAGGTCGATCACGTAGATGTACGGCTTCTGCCCGTTGCGCTCCTCAGCCGGGATATCCAGGTACTCGGCGAACGGGATCAGATCGTCTTCATCGACATCGGCCGGCAGCTTCTTGAAGTGCTTCTTGAAGCGCGCCTCGGTGGCCGCCCAGTCGGCGATGGTGAGCGGCAGCTCCATCATCTGCTCCTGCCCCTCATCATCGACATACTTCAGCTCGTAGGTCGGCCACTTGTCCTCGACCGAGGGGTTACCGTCCAGGTTCAGGCGATCGCTAAGCTCGTCGCCCTCGTCGGGATCGTAGACCAGGAACGGGAAGGCGCGGCTCTCCAGCGACAGGCGCGCCGCCTCGGTGGCCTGATCGTCACCCAGACCGTGCTCCGGCGGGCACGGACAGTGGAGGATGAACACGGCCGGGTTGCGGCTGTTCAATCCCTTGATCACGCCGGCCAGCAGGTGTGAGGGCAAAGCCTGGGACGACTGCAGCACGTAAGTGCCGCGGTGCGCCATCGCGATCAGCGACATCTCCTTGCGCGTCTCCTCCTTGCCGTGCTGGTCCTTGCCGAACGCCGCCATATCGGAGACCTGGCCGGTGAAGCCGCTCGTGCAAGCCTGGCCACCCGTGTTGGAGTAGACCTGCGTGTCGAGCACGATGATCCGGATCGGCTTGCCCGACGCCATCAAACGCGAGGCGTTCTGGAAGCCGATGTCGAGCATGGCGCCGTCGCCGCCCACCGCGAAGATCGGCGGGCAGAGATGGAACTCCTCGTCGCTGAACCTGCGCCAGTCGAGCTTGGTCAGGACCGGCTCGTGCTCCTCGGCGTTGTATTCGCCCGCCAGCTCCAACTCGGCGCGCCGGATCGCGACGAAGCCGTCGCCCATCTTCCGCATGTGGCCCTCGAAGATGCCGATAGCGATCGAGGGCGCGTCCTGGAACAGGTGGTTGGTCCAGGGGAAGGGGTACGGGTTGAACGGATAGGTGCTGCCCCATACCGACGAGCAGCCCGTCGCGTTGGTGAACGCGGTCACCGAACGTCCCTTACCGCTCGGCCCTTCCGTGTATCGCCAGTGGAGATCCTTCAGGTCGCGGATCATCTTGGCGATCCGCTGCACGCCTTCCTTTTTCGATTCCTCAAGCGGGATGTCGACTTCGGCGCCCGCTTCGGCGCTCACCGAATCGAGATCGGCATCGGAGGCGAGCAACCCGCGGGCTTTCGTATCGAGCCGGGCGATCAGATCTTCCAGCCTCTTCACGTGCTGCTCGACCCGCGGCAGCATCACCGCGTTCACCGCCGCCAACACCAGGTGGATGCCCGTCTTCTCACCGCAACCCATGCAGGCGCCGTCGCCGCCGAAGATCGAGCGGTAGTTGTCCTTCTTCAGCAGCATCGACGACAGCACACCGATGCCCTCGTCCAGGTTGGCGATATTGACGTAGCGGTCGTCGGTGTCCGGCAGCCACTCCCACAGCTTCCAGTTGCGGCGCAGCTTCTCGACGACCTCCTCGTCCTGCTTCACCGTGATCAGCGCCTGGTCCGGGCAGACCTCGACGCACAGGTTGCACCCCTTGCAGGCTTCGGGGCTGACCGTGATCGAGAGGAGACCGCCGGTCCCCTTCTCTTCCGACTCGGGCAGGTCGAAGAACGGAGCCGTCTTCGCCAGCGGGAAGTCGACCAGCGCCGAGTAGACCGGCGCGAACTCCTTATCCAGCTCGGCGCGACGCTCCGCGTCCCAGCCGAGCTTGTCGACCACCTGCTTGTAGGCCAGCGAGAGCACATCCGCGAAGGTCGTGAAGGGGACGCCCTTCATGATCTTTCGCGACTCGTTGCCCAGGTGCTTGGTGATCTGGCGCAGCCGATCGAACGGCTGGCCGTTCGAGGCAGTGATGATGGCCGCATCGAGAATCTGCTCGACCGTGTTCACGACGCCGGGTATCGCGGCATCCGGACAGACGGTCCAGCACTGGGCGCAGCCGGTGCACTTGTCCGGCACGAACTCCGGGACCTCGAAGCGCACGTCCGTCATGTCGCGGATCGTGCTGGTCGCGGCCGGAATGGCGCTCAGCGCCGCGAACGGGTCGGCGATGGGCTCATCGCCACTCTTATATAGATAGGCGACCTGCTCCCAGAATCGTCCGGGGTTACCGAAGCCATCGCGCCAGCCTTCACCATCGAGGACGGCCGGCATCTGCGGCGTCTTCGTCGCCTCATCGCTTTCCACCGACAGGTCGGTGTAGTCAACTTCAACGGTCTCATCGAAGCCGCGCTTGATCACGCGAACGTTGTCTTCCACTACTCGTTCGCCCAGGTGGCCGAACTTCTTCTTCAGCTGGGCCCTGATCCCCTCGAACAGCTTCTCTTCGCCCAGCCCCTCGCGCTCCATCAGCGGCGAGCCCTTGAAGAAGCCACCCATGAACGCCGCGCCCTGCATCCGGTAGCGCAGCTCGGGATCGGAGGCCTCTTCGGAAGCGATCTTGAAGCCGTCGAGCCCCAGGACCTTGATGTTCTTCTCTTTGATCTCGCGCCGGCCACTTGCCGGGAACGTCTCCCACAATTGCTCCGGCGTCAGGTCGGTCTGGATGATGAACACGCCGCCGTCCGAAAGCCCGGCCAGCGGGTTCGAGTGACGGAACACATTGGGATCGGGCGAGAGCACGACGTCCACGTGCTTGAGCTCGGAGTTCAGCCGGATCGGTTCCTTCGCCAGCGTGCCGTAGAACGTGGTCGGCTGACCCTTCTTCTCCGAGCCGTACTTCGGGTTGGCCTTGATGTGCCAGCCCAGAAGCTCGAACGCGCCCGCCGAATCGAGCGCCAGATCGGAGAGATCCGGGTACGACTCCAGAAGTTTCTCCTGCCAGATCTGAAGCTTCGGCAGGCGAGTGCGCTTGCGGATGAAATCGATGCCCAGGTAGAACAGGCGTCGCCCCTGGCCGTCCGGTAGCATGTTGTCCACGGCGGCGATGACGTCGCCCGGCTGCAGGTCGCGGCTTCCCATCCCGAAGACGCCGGAGAAGAACTGCGGCACATCTTCCGCCCCGATGGCGGGCAAGTTGGCATGCGCCCGCGCGCCGTTTCTCGAGCGACCATTCTCGACGGCCTTCGCCATGGCGGCTCGTACTTCGCGGACCATCGGCAGATCGACGGCGAGCGGCTGGTCGGTCCGCTCGAGGATCGCGACCGCCTTCTTGCCTTTCAGCAGCTTCACGATCAGATCCGCCGGGAACGGCCGGAACATCGTCAGGTTCAGAACGCCG
>JBDHAS010000010.1:0-44538 GCA_039588015.1 Gemmatimonadota bacterium
TGCGGGTATAATTGCAACGAAACCTGAGCCCACCCCCCGCCTTCGCTCCGCTCGGGCTAGGTAGAGTAAATGTCGAAAGTCATCACCATCGCCAATCAGAAGGGCGGGGTGGGCAAGACCACTACCGCCATCAATCTCGGCGCGTGCCTTGCCGTCGCCGAAAGGCGTACGCTCGTTGTTGACGCGGACCCCCAAGGCAATGCAACCAGCGGTCTTGGAGTCGATCGAGGCGCGATAGACTTCTCGGTCTATGATGCCCTGCTCGAGGGAACGCCGGCGGCCGACGTGAAGGTCGCGGGCGTTCACTTCGGGAAGCTGGACCTCCTCCCGTCGCACCGGGATCTTCTCGGCGCGGAGGTGGCAATGGCGCATCGTCAAGGCCGCGAGATGCTGCTTCGCGATGCCTTGCAGCCGATCCGTGACCGCTACGAGTATGTGATCATCGACTCGCCACCGTCTTTGGGGCTTCTTACGGTCAACACGCTCGCGGCTGCAGATACGGTCTTGATTCCGATTCAATGTGAGTACTACGCCCTGGAGGGACTCAGTCAGCTTCTAAACACGGTTCGTCTCGTACAACGCGCCCTCAATCCTAACCTCCAGATAGAGGGTGTGTTGCTGACGATGTTCAACGAGCGGTTGAATCTGTCGCGCCAGGTGGCGGACGAGGCTAGGGAGTACTTTGGGCCGAAGGTCTTTCAGACCTCGATTCCACGGAATATCCGACTGGCTGAAGCGCCGAGCTTCGGCAAGCCTATCGTAGTGTACGATGTATTGTCGTCCGGTGCATCCAGCTATCTTGCGCTGGCACAAGAACTTATGAGCAGGAATGGAAGTGGCCAAAAAGCAGCAGAAGCGACTCGGTAAGGGGCTAGGCGCGCTTCTCGGGGACTATCTTCCCGAGGAAGGCGCTGGGGGCCCCGAAGCGGAAACCCTCCCTGTTTCCGCGCTACGCCCGAACCCGTTTCAGCCACGCGAAGGCGTAGACCAAGAAAGCCTAAATGGGCTCATCGCATCGATCAGAGAGAACGGCCTCCTCCAACCCGTCCTGGTAAGACCGGTTGAGGATGGCGGCTGGCAGATCGTGGCCGGCGAGCGGCGATTCCGGGCGGTGAAGGAGCTTGGTTGGGCTGAGGTGCCGGTTGTCGTACGCGAGGTAGATGACCGTACAATGCTGGTGCTCGCGCTGATCGAGAACCTACAGCGCGAGGATCTCAGCCCGCTCGACGAGGCGAGAGCATACCGCCGGCTGGTCGACGAGTTCGGGTTGACTCAGGCTCAAGTGGCAGGGCGCGTTGGCCGCGACAGGTCCACAGTAGCGAACACCATGCGGCTTCTGGGGCTCCCCGAAGCTGTGCGTGAGCTGGTAGCGGCGGGGGCTATTACGGCGGGACATGCCAGGGCGCTGCTGGGTCTCAGTGACCAGGATCGTGTCATCGACTTGGCTCGCGCGGCGGCAAAGGATGGGCTGTCGGTTCGTGAGGTGGAGCGTCGTGTCAGGCAGCGCCGAGCAGGCGCCAAAGGGAAACGGCCGGCCGGGAAGGGGGCAGATGGGTACTCGAGCAGCTACGCCGCTCGTGCTGAGCAAGCGCTGGCCCGCGCATTGGGAACGTCAGTGCGCGTGAGATTAGACGGCGCTGACCGTGGGAGGATCGAGGTTCCGTTCCGAGATGCCGAAGACTTCGAGCGCATAGTGGAAGTCATCGTCGGCGTGGGCGGCGTCGTTTGAATCGAGGCCGATGAACGAGAACGAGGGCGGCTACACCGTAGTACTTGTCCCGAGCGACACGGAGCGTACGCGCACATTGCGTCTTACGCCGCGTATGCTGCGCATCGGCGCGGCTCTTGGGATGGGGTGCTTGTTGGGGCTCGGGTTCGTTCTCGGCAGCTGGTGGTATTTCGCGGCGCAGACAGCGCGGATACCAGAGCTCGAGCGCAATATCAGCGACTTGGAGGCCGATAACGCCAAGGTGGAGCGACTGGGAGAGAACCTGGCCACTCTTCAGCGTGAGTACGAGAAGATCCGGGATATGCTGGGCGCAGACGTTCTGGCGGCAGGTCCGGCTCCGGATATCTTGCCTTCGGAAGAGCCGATGCTGGCCGAGCAAGGCGCACCGGGCACTGGTCTCTCACCGGAGATTCCGACGAGCTGGCCCTTGGCTACGGCCGGCTTCGTGACACAGGAGCTTCAGCAGGCGCAAGACGGCGCCCATCCTGGCATCGACATCGCCGTTGCCCAGCACTCCTACATCCGCGCAAGCGGTGCTGGGGTGGTGACTGAAGCCGGGGCAGATTCGGTGTATGGGCTGTACGTGCTGATCCAACACGGGAACACAGGTTATCATTCGATGTATGGGCATGCGTCCCGACTGTACGTGATTCCTGGAGACACGGTTCGCCAGAACGAGGTGATCGCACTTTCGGGAAATACAGGTCGCTCGACGGCTCCGCACCTGCACTTCGAGATCTTGCAGGCGGGGCAGCCCATCAATCCGTTCACGCTGGTTCGACAAAGATCAGGCGCTTAAGGTAGGGCGATGATAGGACGCGAGAAGAAACCACAAGAGAAACAACGGAAGCCAATGGCCAAGCTAGAACAGCAGAGCAATGATGCGGCAATCTCTCTCATCGCGGCCGGGACGAAGATCGTCGGGGACTGCGAAACGGACGGTACGATTCGCGTGGAGGGAAGCGTTGAGGGCACGCTCAAGGCTGGCAAGTCTATCGTTGTGGGACGGGGCGGAGAGGTGACGGGAGATATCATCACTCAGGACGCAGTAATAAGCGGCCGCGTCTCCGGTAACATAATCGCAGAGAGCCGCCTCGAACTGCAGTCGACGTGCGATATACAGGGTGAGATCCGCAGCCGGCGGGTTCAGCTGGATGAGGGGGCTCGTTTCAACGGGCAGGTTCACATGGAGGACCCCTCGACCTCCGGCGTGATCAGGGCGACCGCAAAGCCGTCTGCTGCCGAGGTACCTAGTGAGAAGCCCCCCCCACGCATTGTGGGGACCGCCCTAGACGTCTCAGGATCCTGCCGCAGAGCCGGCTGACGCCTGAGCGCAGATCAATCACGGCGTGCGCAAGCGAAGTCGCGCACCGCCCGGCCACATCGATGGAGCAATCCAAACCATGGAAAAGCGCAGAAAGGGCGCTGCCAGCAAGAGGCGGCGCCGATCGGTAAGCCAAAAAAAGCGTATTCCTCGAGGCGGCTACACGGCAGACGAGCGTCTATTCAGCCGGCAGATAACGGAGCCGGAACTCACCGAGGCCGTCACCCGGCCTCACCCCGAGCGGCTCGCCGAGATCCTCGAGCCCATTCCAGATCCGACACTGAAGGATCCTAGTTCGTGGACGGCTTCGATGCGCTCGCGCGCGTCGGCAACGCCGTCTCGATATTCGGGTCGGCCCGAACGCCCCGCTCGGATCCGGACTACAAGGCCGCCACTGAAACGTGCCGAATTCTGGCAGAGGCGGGTTTCGCGGTGATCACTGGAGCAGGTCCGGGAATCATGGAAGCCGCGAACAGGGGCGCCCGGCTCGCTGGCGGCCTCTCGATCGGTCTCAACATCGAGCTGCCTTTCGAGCAAGACACCAACAAGTACGTGGACCTCACCTTGACCTTCCGCTACTTCTTCGTTCGCAAGACGATGTTCCTGAGATACTCGGAAGGCTTCGTGATCTTCCCGGGCGGCTACGGGACGATGGATGAGCTGTTCGAGGCGCTCACCCTGATTCAGACCGGCAAGGTCCACAACTTCCCGCTAGTGATCTTCAACACACGCTACCATGCTTCGCTGCTGAGATGGATCAAGAACAATATGCTGCAACAAGGCAAGCTCTCGGAGGACGAGTTGGAGATCATTCGCGTGGCTGACACACCGGAGCGAGCGGCCGAAATCATCATAGACGCCCACAGAGCGCGCGAGTCAGGGATCAGCGGACCTTGAGGCCAATAAAGTAGTTTACAATACATTCTAGAGAGAGACCCAGCCGATGACGCGTGAAGAACGGAGCCGGTTTCTAAGCGGCCCGCTGATCGATCCCAAGCCTATCACAGGTGAAGAGAGCGCTGCGGATCTAGTGGACAGAGCGTTCCTCGCTTTCAACGCCGGCCGATTGCGAGATGCGTGTCAGTTGCTGGTCGAGCGAGTACTCCAGCCCGATGTGACCGTCGGGGTGAGTCTTAGCGGCGCCCTCACACCAGCCGGGCTCGGCATGTCCGCGTTGATTCCCCTCGTCGATGCGGGCTTTGTGGATTGGATCGTCTCGACCGGCGCGATTCTCTATCACGACACGCACTTCGGTATTGGCCTCGAGATGCGTAACGGCCGGCCGGAGGTGTCGGACGTGGAGTTGCGACAGGAAGGCGTCGTGCGGATTCACGACATCTTCTTCGACTACGACGTGCTCTTATCCACCGACGCGTTCTTTCGAGAGATTCTGCAAGGCGATGAGTTCCAGCGGACGATGGGAACGGCCGAGTTTCATCACCTTTGCGGCCGTTACGTGGGGGAGCGCGAGAAAGCTCTTGGCCTCGAGCGCAAATCACTGCTCGCCGCCTGCTACGACTTTGGGGTACCCGTGTACACGTCGTCACCCGGTGACTCGAGCATCGGGATGAACGTAGCCGAGCGGGCACTCGCAGGAAGCCGGCTTCGTATCGATTCGGCGATCGATGTGAACGAGACGGCGGCAATCGTTCTGGGTGCCAAGCGGGCCGGAGGGAAGAGCGCGGTGGTCATACTGGGTGGAGGCAGCCCCAAGAACTTCCTACTGCAAACAGAGCCACAACTGCAGGAGGTGCTCGGAATAGACGAAGCTGGCCACGACTACTTCATGCAGATGACAGATGCGAGGCCAGACACAGGTGGGCTGTCCGGTGCTACGCCCTCGGAGGCGGTGAGCTGGGGCAAGGTCGACCCACAGGCGCTGCCGAACACGGTCGTGTGTTATCTAGACGCGAGCGTGGGCCTACCGCTGCTGACTGCCTACGCTCTTGCGCGGCGGAAGCCCCGTTCTCCGAGGCGCCTCTACGACCGGCGTGCCGAGCTACTGGCCGGGTTGGAGACGGAATACCGGCGAGCGCGCTCGGGTCGCTGAGCTGGCGCTACGGCTGGTCTGGCTGGCCGAGGATCTCGACAACTCAGCTTCCGCATCCGGGCCAAGAGTCCATCGCCTCCGTCGACTTGGCCACGTGCATTCCCGCACGAGCAAACTCTTGAAACGCCTCGTCTGCCTGGCCCGTGAAATCGATGACACCGGGGATGACCACCGGCGACATGCAGTCAACGAGCAGGTGGACCTTGCGGGCAAGCTCGCTGTCTCGCGCTTCGATTTCCCCCAACAGGTCGCGGATCGTCCAGGCAACACAGTGGCTCTTTGCTTGACCGGCAATGATCACGGCGTCGAACGAGACCAACCGCTCGATTAATGATTCACTCTTCTCGGCTACGGTCTCCCCATCCGGACCGCTCATCACTTCGGGATGAAGCACCGAGTAGTGCTCGGTGAGCGGATTGTTCCCCTTGACCTCGAACCAGGGCTGACTGCTGCGCGACACACAGTGGAAGAAGACCGCCTCCTCAACGGAGGAAACCAGGGCGTGACCGATGCCGCCGAGCATCGCGTGGTATGGCCAGACCAGCAGTGGGTACTTGCCTCCGGACGTCAGACTTCGCACGTAGTGTCGAACGTGGCGGTCCAGGTAATCGTAGTCGTTCCCGGCTACGCTCATGGCGACCGCGGGATTCACGCGCCACTTACCTTGCTCTAGGTCATTGATGGTGATGATCGTTTGACCACCGATTGGATGCTCGCCTGCATCGTTCACCCAGAACAGCGGATGAAAGATCTGCATCGTCCGATGCGTATCCAGCGTCGCCACGACTTGTGTGATGGTTGCCAGGTTCCGGTAGATGAACTTGCAGAGACGGACGTTGTCTTCCACGGCACCGCGCCCCGAACGCCCTGCTACGAAGAGCTCGAAACCGGGAATGCAGAAGGTGTTCTGGCAGTCGACCAGCACCAGGCAGACTTTATTCTCATCGTCTTGGGCCGGTCGAAGGCCGTGCTCTTTGGACCAAGCCGCTGCAGCCGCCGCCCGCTCGGCGTAGGCTACTCTTTGGACCAAGCCGCTGCAGCCGCCGCCCGCTCGGCGTAGGCTACGCGCCAGACATCGCCGACATGATCGTCGTCAAAGTGCGGTGGGATCGGCAGTGGCTTCGTGGTCAACACGCAACTCCTTTCGCGGGTTGGACTCGCACGCAGGACGCGTGCACCGCCCTGAGGCGCCGCGCGATGCAACCCAATACCCCCTTATTGCATCAAAGGTAGTGAGCGCAGGACGAAAGCGGAAACCGTTCGGGGCCGCTCAGGGACTGGTGGAAAAGGGGAGGTCGAGGTTTCCGCGTTAGTCGGAGTGGTGAAGTCATAGATTGGGAGCGGAGCATGGCAATCGCCGCCGCTCTGACGGAAGGTCAGGGGCTACCGACGTTCGGGCGCCCCTCTTTTCGTGCCCAGGCCAGAGAGCGGCCAATCAGCAGAATCGGACGGGCCGCTCTGAAGCGGGTCGCTTCCGCGAGCACTGTTCAGGCAAGCACGTTGGCAATAAGAGCCCCGGCGGCTACAAGCTGTCAACTCGTTGTCTATAAACAAGATGACAGTATGTCCATCGCGTTGGACGGGCGAAACGACGCCGAAACCCTGCCACCGGCGTCGCTGGTCTTGTTGGGTGGGCCGTGTGAAAGAACCGGGCGCAGGGGCTCGTACGGAACTCGACTCAAGATATGTTGACCAGGAGGCGTGCGGTAACCGGGCCGATGCTGCACCTGCAGACTGTGCTGCCGTTGCGATTGCGTGGTGCAAGTGCGAGTATGACCGGCGGCTAGTGCGGCATCACGGGAAAGAGACTTGCAAACGTATCAGGAGGGCTTGTCATGCGGCGATTCATCCTAGCCCTGTCGGTGGCTGGGCTGGTAGGATGCTCCATCTTCGGCGGGTCGGGCGGCCCGGATCCGTTGGCTGGCTGGGGCGGCAGCTGGACGGGTCAGTACCGCTCATCTTTCGGCGACACCGGTTCGCTAGAGATCGAGCTCTCAACGGACACGGCCGGCGTGGCGGTTGGCATCGCCCGCTTCGAGTCCGGCTACGGAATGCAGCGCACCTCGATGGATGCGCTCGTGCTGACCGCGGACTCGATTCGGACCATGCTGAGGTTCGAGGGCATGGTTGCCGAGATACTGGGCTCGCGTTTGGAGGATAGCGCCGAAGGCACCTTCGCCGTGCGGCCGGAGGGCCAGGGCGACGTCGTCGATTCCGGATCTTGGGAACTTAGCCGACAGCCAGCTAACCAGTAGCAACCAGTCCGTCGGATATAGGCCGGTGGCCTAGATTTCCACCGGCCCCCCGCGGGCCATGTCGTCCAGGGCGCGGCTGACCTTGCGGATAGCCTTCTTCAAGGCGTCTCCGTAGTAGACCGCTGCTTCTTTCGCGTCGTCCCGGTAGGCGCGCTGCTTTTCGCTCTTCCTCTGGTATTCCCCTCGCATGATGCGGTCGTAGTGTCCCTCCCGTATCCAGCGGCGGAGTTCGCCCACGCGCAGCACGTGGAACGGGTGAGTCGAGCCTAGCAGGTTCATGACCTTGAAAACGGCGTCGGCCAGGTCCTCGTCTTCCTCGTAGTCCTCCGCCTGCCGCATGAACTCGGCCAGGTTGAGGTCCTGCCCATGGTGATGACTGCCGCCTGCGAGCTTCATCAGAGCGCTCATCACGGCCTCTGGATTCTGCGTTCCCAGAAGCGCCGCGCGGTCACATGACAGCTCGCTCTTGCGATTCCACTCGGACATGGCCAGAACGATCGCCTGGATGGCGATCCCGGCGATGGGCAGTTGCCGTTGCCCGAGGAGGAGCAGCAAGGTGAACACTGTGCGGTAGAGGACGTGATCGCTTGCGATATGCCCGACCTCGTGGGCGAGTATCGTCTCGACCTCTTCCGGATTCAGGATGTCAACGGCGCCGCTGTTGATCAGCACGAATGGCTCCTCCACACCCAGCGCGCCGGCGTTGACGAAGGGCGTTTGGGAGATATAGAGCTCCGGCTCCCAGCCCAAGTCGAGCGTCTCGATGACTCTCTGATGAAGCTCGTAGACCCAGGCGTACTGATCTGGAGTTACCCGCACGGCGTTGGCCTGGAAGAACAGGCGGAGGCCGCGTTCTCCGAACATGCCAATGATCTTGCGGACGACCTCGGAAAACCCGGGAATCGCGTTCAGGCTTCGCAAAGCGGCCCGATCTGCGGGATGCTCCCACGACCGAGAGGATATGTCGGCCAACCTGATGCGGTCTACCGGTGCCAGTGTGTCTGTCGAATCGTTCATGAGTGCAATCTTGCCTGGGTAACCCGGTCCGTCAATCAGCGCCTCGAGCTACGGGCCATGAAAAAGAGAACGCGTCAGGGACATACAGCTCATATTGAAAGCGACATTACAGTTCAGGCGAAGCCCGTTGCGGGCTGGCCGAGCCTGCAAGGATGATGCGCTTGGTGTAGCTGCCGCCCCCGCCCGGGTCAGGGCTAGTCGGATCTCTTGACCGGGTTGAGCCGACCGTCGGCTAGGCCGCATCGGCTGCGGGCCTAATCGTGGCTGCATTGGGGATCGGAAAAAGCCTTGCGCCGTTAGTCCGTCCCCGTTGCCAACCCGCGGCAAGGACTACATATTGTTTATCCCCAGGCCCTAGCCCACTCATCGAGGTCTCAGACTAGAGCGGTTTGTCCCTGTTCGGCTTGAGGGTTCGGTGTGTCGGGGTGGAGGGCTCTGGAGGTTGGGAGTGAATAGTAACGTCGGGGTCAGACCGTCGCGTAAGGCCTTTCCTTTCCGGCTTCTGACATCGCCTCGACGCAGACGTTGAAAGAGCCAACGGCTCTGTCACATGCAACAGCCAGAAGGAGGAGCGATGGTCACACGGCACGTGCGGTTTGGGACGACCGCAATGTTCGGCGTGCTCGGGCTAGCGCTGGCGTCGGTGAGCTGCTCGGCGGTCAAGCCCGAAGAGCTAGACGCTGAACTTGCGCAGGTCCGCCAGGAGATGCAGCAGGCGGACGACCAGCTCTCGGGCCGGATTGACGGCGTCGAGGGGCGGATGAACAGCCTGGAAAGCGACCTGAGGGCCTTGCGGAACGATTACAACGCAACGGTCGAGCGGATGCAGGGGATGCTCAAGTTCAATGTGCCCGTGCACTTCGCGTTTGACGAGGCAGAGGTGCGTGAGCTCGACAAGCCGGTGCTAGACCGTTTCGCCGCCGTCGTGAAAGAGTACTACGCCGATGCGCTGGTCACAGTCGAGGGCTTCGCGGATCCGGCGGGCGGAGAGGCCTACAACATCCGTCTCGGCAAGAGTCGCGCTGACGCGGTGAAGCAGTACCTGACGACCGCGGCTGGCTTGTCGCCCGACATGGTGAAGACCGTGAGCTACGGCGAGGCGCCCGACCGCCAGGTAGTGCCCGGCGCTCGTGGCCCCGGTGTCACCGGCATCGAGAACCGTCGTGTCGCGATGGTCATCGACTACGGCGGCATGGTCCGCGGCAGGTAAGAAGAACCTCTCTTTCGAGCGAGGCTACAAAGCGGCGCCCTACGGCCTGAGGGCCGGGGGCGCTGTTTTGTCATCCACCCGATAGAGGCAGGTATGGATAGCTTGGTCCGAGGTCTAATCGAGGCGCCGCCGGACATGGGCGATTGGCGTGCTGAGTACGCTGCCATTGCGGATAGTTGCGCCCTGACGGTCCGAGCGGAACGGCGCATGGTCCGCGTTCGGGGAGAGCGCCGAGCGGAGATGCTCAATGGGTTGGTCACCAACCAGGTAGACAGGCTGCGAGATGCGGGGCGACACGCCATGCTGCTTTCACCCAAGGGCCGTGTGCTTGCCGATCTACGGATCTTCCCGTTTGCAGACTCCATGCTCCTGGACGTCCCGCGCGAAGGCCTTCCGAACCTGTTGGCGGCTTTCCAGAAGTACTTGCCGCCCATCTACGCGACCCACGAAGATGCCAGCAATTCATTGAGCTTGCTGGGGCTCTATGGCCCCAAGGCAACAGAAGCAGCGCGCGAGATTGTTGAGGCGGTTCCCGATCAGCATCTGGCCATCGCTGAGGTCCAGATCGGCAGCGACGGCTGCTTGGTCGTTCGAAACCGTCGTCTCGCCGGGGATGGCGTCGAAGTGTTCGCTCCACGTGAGGCCGTGCCTGAGATCGTTGACAGACTGCTAACTTCTGTGCGAGAGCGAGGGGGGAGGGCCGTTGGGTCGCGGGCCTTGGAGATAGTCAGGGTCGAGTGGGGAATCCCCACGTACGGCGTCGATATCAGCGAGGCTAACCTCGCGCAGGAGACCGGCTTGGAAGAGGAAGCCATCTCGTACGAGAAGGGCTGTTATCTGGGTCAGGAAGTCGTGGCCAGGGTACATTTTCGCGGCCACGTAAACCGGCACCTCCGCGGCCTTAGGTTTGCGAAACGGGCGCCGCCAGCCGGATCGCACCTGAGCGACGAGGGTGGGAAGGAGATCGGGGCGGTGACCTCCGCCGTCGAATCGCCGGAGTTTGGGCCCATCGGCTTGGGCTATGTCAGACGGGAGATCGAGGCGGGGGAAGGCGTTCATTGGGAGGCCGGTGGACGTCGGGGCATGGCCACCGTAGTCGACCTGCCCTTCCGGCGTGGCAGCGTTTGAAGTGGACGGCGTAGCTAGGTACCTTTTCTGCCATCAACGAAGTGCTCTTGACGACGACCGGCGCTGGGGCCCGTTGATTGATCGCGTGAACGCCGCGCGCTCGGTGTTCGAGTACCAGGAGAAGTGAAACGATGGCCAGAGTCGATGTGATTATGCCGCAGATGGGTGAGTCGATCGCCGAAGGGACGATCACGAAGTGGCTCAAGGGCGTCGGAGAAGCGGTCGAGCGCGACGAATCGATTCTGGAGATCTCTACCGACAAGGTGGACGCCGACATCCCGGCCCCGGCATCGGGCACGCTGGTCGAGATCCTCGCTGAGGAAAGCGTAACGGTAGAGGTTGGCGCCGTCATCGCCAGGATAGAAACGGAGGCTGTAGCGGCGGCTAAAGCGGAAGAGCAGTTGGAAGAGCCGCGGGTGGAAGAACCGCGTCAAGAGGCTGCCCCAGCTGGCGATACGGGTGCCGAGCCAGCGCTCGCGGCGGTAGCCGACACGGGGCCGACTGAGCGCCGGGGAGACGACGGCGCTGGGCCGGACACACGCGAGGGACGTCTCCGTACCCGGTCGACACCTGTCGTTCGCCGCATCGCCGCCGAGCACGGCATCGATGTAGCGGGTCTCAGCGGTACCGGCGTAGCTGGGCGCGTGACGAAGAAAGACATTCTGGCCCATATCGCGCAGCGTCCATCTGCTCCTGCGGTGGCCCCAGTAGTGACACCCGGTGTTCTGCACGTGCCCATCCATGGCGAGACTCTGGAGATCAGGATCCCCGATGTCGTCATCCGGGGCACTGATCGAATCGAGGAGATGAGTGTGATGCGACAGCGGATCATGGAGCACATGCTCATGAGCCGCCGGGTGAGCGCGCACGTCAGCTCCGTCTTCGAGATCGACTTCGAGCGCGTCGCGCGAGTACGCGCGAGGCTCAAGCCGCGCTTCGAGCAGGACGGCGTCAAGCTCACCTATCTGCCGTTCGTCATCAGGGCTGTGGTCGAGGGGCTTAAGGCCTACCCAGCGCTGAACGCTTCGGTGGTCGGTCGCAAGATCGTCTATCACAACCACTACAACATCGGGATCGCGGTAGCTATGGATGAGGGCAGCGGTCTCATCGTCCCCGTGTTGAAGGACGCTGACGACTTGAGCCTGCTGGGCCTCTCGCGGCGCATGCTCGACCTTGCCGAGCGAGCCCGCACGCGCCAACTGGACCCCGATGACGTGCAGGGCGGTACCTTCACGGTCACGAACCCAGGCGTGTTCGGTTCGCTCGTTGGCACGCCAATCATCAATCAGCCACAGGTTGCCATCCTCGGCGTCGGAGCCATCGAGAAACGGCCCGTTGTGATCGATGACATGATCGCTATTCGCCAGCGTGCCTACTTCGGCATCTCGTTCGATCATCGGGTGGTGGATGGCGCGATGGCCGACTTCTTCATGGGCAAGGTCAAAGAGGTGTTGGAGAACTTTCCGGAAGACGCCTGAGCTTCCGCGCAGCGCCGCGTGTTGGGCCAGGGGACGCTGCTCGCCGACTAATAGGGGGAGTAAGGTGGCCGTCGACCAGAACTCCCCCTATTGCATCAAGCGCACGCGATCACAGCTTTCTTGCCCGAGTCCTCTGAGGCCCGAGTATCGAGGGGGTATAATGTACAGATCAGCATTGGCCGTTCCCGTAGCCCTGACCGCCGCTCTGGCGGTTGCGACCGCGACCGTACCGTCCGCCAGCGCTCAGGCGCCTGCGGTCTCCGCTGACCGGTCGGGCTTCGAGCTCACCGTTGCGAATATCATGCAGGGTCCGGAGCTGGTCGGAGCGTCACCGTCAAGCCTACGCTGGTCACCTGACGGGCAGACCCTCTATTTCGTCTGGAAACAGCCAGACGAGGAGCGTCGCGGCCTCTATCGGGTGGGAGAGAACGGCGGAGCGCCAGCCCGAGTGCCCGATGCGGAGGCTCAGCGAATCGAGCGTCGTCTAGCGGCTGTCTACCCAGAGGATCGTAGACACGCCGCATACTCAGATGGCGGCAAGCTGTATCTGTTCGACGTGCGATCAGGCGATGAGAGGGTGCTGGTGTCGGTTCCCGGCCGCCTGTCCCGTGTCCAGATCGCGCCGGGAGGGGATGCAGTTTACTACGTAGTGCGTGATAACCTACACAGCGTTGACGTCGCCAGCGGGTCGGTCGCCCAGCTTACTGATATTCGACATGGCAGCGGGCCAGCGGACGAAAAGGCCCCGGCAGAGCAGCAGGCGTTCCTGAAGGTGGAGCAGCGCTACCTTTTGAGCGTCTTCGAGGTCGACTCGACCCGTCGGGCACGCGACTGGCCGCCGCCGCCGGATACGGCGAAGGTCGATACTCCGAAGGTCTTCTACGTGGAGCGCGGGCGGTCTGTAGACGGCTTCTGGGTAGCCCCCGACGGGTCGCACATGGCGTTCGACCTCTCTAACGAAGCCACGGAGGCACGCCTTGCCTGGGTGCCCGACTACGTCACCGAAGATGGCTACACTCGTCAGGCTCCGCGGAAGCGCACCAATGTGGGCGACGAACAGCGGTCTCGTAAGAGCGGAATCATGGATTTGGTGACCGGCGATGTTACTTGGGTGGACCACGGCCTGGGAGAGCGTGAGATCAACCTGCAATTCCGGGGCTGGTCCGAGGATAGCGACCGGCTGCTGTTTGTGGGGCTGTCGGATGACGTTAGGGACCGGTGGCTCTTGGTTGTGGACGCGGCTTCGGGCGAATCGAGGGTCGTCGACCATCTGCACGATGAGGCTTGGATCGGCGGGCCGGGTTCGAGTGCGGCCGGCTGGATGCCGGACCGCGATCACGTCTGGTTCATCTCGGAGGCGACCGGTTTCGCCCACCTCTACACGATTGCTGTGGGCGGAGGAGAGCCGACGCCGTTGACGACGGGCCCGTGGGAAGTGCTGAGCGCGCAGATGTCACGCGACAAGCGCGAGTGGTATCTGCTCACCAGCGAGAGCAGCCCGCATGAACGCGGCTTCTACAGAATGAACCTGGACGGCACAGATCGCCGCCTGATCACCAAGCACGGCACTTTGCACGGCTCAGGTCGTTTTTCTGTGCCCGTTGTCGTGTCTCCGGACGGAAAGCGGCTCGCGGCCCTCTATTCCTCGATGAACCACCCGCCGGAGCTCTACCTACAAGACAACAACGCCAGTGCCAAGGCTGCCAAGATCACAGAGTCCACGAAGCCCGAATTCCGCGCGCGCGACTGGATGCTTCCGGAGATCGTTTACTTCCCGGCCCGGGACGGAGTCGATGTACCCGCGCGCCTATACCGACCAGCCGACCCAAACGGCGCCGCCGTGATCTTTGTGCACGGCGCCGGATACACTCAGAACGTCCACGCGTGGTGGAGCAGCTACTACCGTGAATACATGTTCCACAATCTGCTGAGTGATCGCGGCTACACCGTGCTGGACATCGACTATCGTGGCTCGGCCGGCTACGGCCGCGACTGGAGGACCGCGATACGGAAACATATGGGGAGCAAGGATCTGTCCGACCAGGTCGATGGTGCGCGCTTCCTCGTCGACTCGCTTGGAGTAGAGCCGCATCGTATCGGCATCTATGGCGGCAGCTACGGCGGCTTCATCACGCTCATGGCCATGTTCACGGAACCGGGGACCTTTGCGGCCGGTGACCGACTGGGCCTATTACAACCATTGGTACACGTCGCGCATACTCGGCCTTCCGCAGCACGACACGGAGGCCTACCGTCGAAGCTCGCCGATCTACCACGCGGAGGGTCTTGAAGGCGCGCTACTTATCTGCCACGGCATGATTGATCAGAACGTCCACTTTCAGGACACCGTGCGCCTAGCGGAGCGATTGATGGAATTGGGCAAGGAGAATTGGGAGGTGGCCATCTACCCGAAAGAGGGCCACGGCTTTGTTCACACGTGGGCGTGGACGGATGAGTACAGGCGCATCCTCGAGCTGTTCGAGGAAAACTTGGCAGATGTCGAATAGCGGGAAACCTTGGGAATCGTGAAGGGAGTCTGGGATGGCCGCTGATCCGGTAAGTGAATTCGAGGCGTACCGAGATGAACTGCTGGAACTGCTGGGCGACAGTGACCCGCTCGATGTGCTGGCACACACACCTTCGAGGCTGGAAAACCTGCTGGCTGGAATGAGCGAGGCCGTGCTGTCAAAACGTCCGCGGGAGGGCGCTTGGTCGGTGAAGGAAGTGCTCGGGCATCTCGGCGACACCGAGTGGGTGTACGGCTATCGTGTCAGGATGATGTTGAGCCATGATCAACCTCCCATCCCCGGCTACGACCAAGACGTCATGGTGGCGGGCATGGCGCACAACGAGCGCCCCATCACCATGCTGCTCGAGGAACTGCGCCGGATGAGGGGCCTGAACATCGATCTGTATTTGCGCAGCAGGGGCCGGGCTTGGGAACGGTTTGGGATCCATGGCGAGAGAGGCGAAGAGAGCGTCGGCTTGACCATTCGGTTGCTGGCCGGCCACGACGTCCGACACTACGATCAGATCGAGCGGACGCTGGCAGAAGTCCAAGCTCAAACCGGGTGAGCGAACATGAACAAGCACGATATCGATACACCTGCGCTTCTGGTTGACTCGGGCGTACTGGGGCGAAACGTCGAGCGAATGCAGAAGGTCGCCGACGAATTCGCCGTTCGCCTACGGCCTCACACGAAGACGCACAAGTCGCCGCACATCGCGCGGCTGCAGATAGAGGCAGGCGCTGGAGGGGTGACGGTGGCCAAGGTCGGCGAGGCGGAAGTCTTCGCCGACGCCGGCCTGGATGACATTCTCATCGCGAACCAGGTCATTGGCCCTGAGAAGTTGCGTCGTCTAGCGGAACTCGCCGGCCGGGTCCGCACGGCCGTGCTTGTGGACAGCCGGGACGGCGTCGAGATGCTCGAGCGGGCCTTTCATGGCACCGGTAGCGGTATCGATGTGCTGATCGAGATCGACACGGGTAAGAGACGGTGCGGCTTGATCGACCTCGCTGAGATCGCGGTCGTCGCGGACATAGTGGCGGAAGCACCATCGCTACGGTTGCGAGGTGTCGAGACGCACGAAGGGCACGTTCCAGGCAACGCGACGAGCGCTGCTACGATGGAAACGCGCGCCAGCGCGGCGGGCCGCAAGCTGGTCGAGGTCGCGCAGGCTCTCCGCAGCCGCGGCCACGCGATCGAAGAAGTCAGCGTCGGGTCAACGCCGGCGGCTCCGTACACGGCGTCGGTTACCGGGGTCACCGAGATGCGGCCAGGTACCTATATCTTCAACGACGTGAATCAGATGTGTATCGGTCAGGCCACGCCCGACGAGTGTGCCCTGAGCGTGCTGGCGACGGTGATCAGCAGACCGACCGTCTACCGGACGGTGCTTGACGCGGGCAGCAAGTCCCTGTTCGCGGAACCGGCGCGCCAAGCCTTTGCTTACACGGACTATCATGGGTTCGGCTACATAAGACAGGCGCCGACGACGCGGATCACGAGCCTCAGCGAGGAGCACGGCGTGGTGGAACTGCCTGAGGGGACAGGGTTCCCGACTGTCGGCGAGAAGGTGGAAGTGATACCGAACCACGTGTGTCCGGCGGTCAACCTTCACGAGGAGTTCTACATCATCGATGGCGACGACGTGGTCGATGTCTGGCCCATCGCGGCCCGTGGCAAGGTGCGCTAGGGGCCGGGCGCCTGGTGTTAGCTTCCGCCAACGACTCGTTTCGCGTACTGCCCGGCCGGTAGCGTGGCGCCCTCTTCAACACCGTTGATCAGGGCCAGTGTCTTGGTGTCCACGGTAGACGGGTAGCGCTGGGCGAATTGTTCGATCGTCATCCCTCGGTCGAGTTTGACGACGTCGAGTCGCGCCGGCTGCACGCCTAGGGCCTCCGGGTCGCTCAGGCGGTCGAAGCTGCCTGCCGAACTACGGAATAGCGGGTCGTACGTCGACATCTTGCTGGCCAAGGTGTAGCCGAGCACCTGATAGATCAGATCGTTGTATGCGATGAAGACGACGAGCCCGCGCAGCTCGGTGTTCTGCGACATCGCGCTGAAGGTCGCCCAACGCGCAGGCAGTCCGTTGACAGCCTCGCGAGTGATCGGGCCGGCCTGAATGCCGGACTGACCGAGGAAGTTCT
The DNA here is from genome assembly GCA_039588015.1 of Gemmatimonadota bacterium. Lineage (GTDB taxonomy): Bacteria > Gemmatimonadota > Gemmatimonadetes > Palauibacterales > KS3-K002 > JASFMO01. The sequence continues at coordinate 16,843 of JBDHAS010000010.1, forward strand.
GGGCCGCTGCGTCGACCGATTCGCCCTGGCCCAGACTGAGTTGGATCAAGCCGTCTTCTTCCGGGCTCAGGGCGAAGACGGCCTGATTGGTGTTCACCGTCCGCCAACCGGACGGGAACTCGATCTGAAACTCGAGATCGGGGTGGAGGAACAGCGCGTCCCGGAAGAAGCCATTTCTGGGGTTCTCGCCGAAGACGATTCCGTCGATCATCTGCATGTAGCGCTCGTGTCCAACCTCCCCGCCCGAAACGCCGGCCTCTGCCAGCGCTTGGGTCATCCGTTCGCGACGTTCACCGGGGTCGGGGTGTGTGGAAAGCCAGCCGGGGACTCCGCCGCCGCCGGCGGCCTGGCTGACGCGGCCCAACATCTCGAAGACCTCGACCATCTGGGTCGGATCGTAGCCCGCCCGCGTCATGTAGCGGAAACCGAGATCGTCAGACTGGCGCTCGTCGTCTCGGCCGAACTTGAGGAAGAGAATGCCGAGGCCGGTGCCCGCCAGGTCGGCATACGGCGTGAACTCGGGCACGAAGACGCTGCCAGCGACCAGGCCGAACTGCGCGACCTGGGCGCGACTGAGCTGTTCGGCCGAATGGCGGGCTGTCACGTGCCCGATCTCATGGCCCAAGACGCCGGCGAGCTCGGCCTCGGAGTTGAAGTGCGCCAGGATACCGCGTGTCACGAAGATAGGGCCACCGGGTAGCGCGAATGCGTTGACGATTACGTCATCCACAACCTTGAAGCTCCAGGGAAGTCCAGGCTTCTCCGATTTCGCGGCGAGCTCCTGGCCGATCCCGTCAACGTACTCTTGAAGTTCGGGATCGTCGTAGAGGCCCATGGTGGCTTCCACCTGCTGAGAGTACGCTCTCCCCATCTCGACCTCTTGGCTCTCGCTGATGAGGATCAGCTGCCGCTCGCCGGTGGCCGGGTTCACGGGGCAGCCGACAAGCGTAGCAGCGAGCAGTGTGAGGATCAGCGGCGCGAGATAGCGCTTCGTAGCGGCATGCATCGATCGGGCACCTCTATTTGGATCACGCTTCTACGTCCGGGCCTCGGGCCTGGTAGGGCCAAGAAGCTCGACCCTCGAAGCCCCAGCGCGACATCTCTAGGACCTGCGTACTCGTTCTAGCGCTGCAGCGTCACGTAACTCCGGCTCTGGTAGGTAATAGGCATGATCATCTGCATGTCTACAACCTCCAGGTCGCCTTCCGCTTCTGTGGTGCTATATGAAGCGAGCATGATGCCACGTACCGGATCCCAGATGTAGCGGGTGACATATCTGCCGGTGTAGCTGAAGTCGATCTCGCCCGGCGAGCCCGCGGGCGCGCCATGTCCGGTGGCCGTGGCTATGCCCTCCGAGATGATAACTTGAGCAGGCTCTCCGTTCCACGTGGTGTCTCCGGCGAAGGAGGCGGTTCCGTCATAGTCCAATTCCACCGACATCTCCGTTTCCATCTTCATCGTCACTCGGTGGGGCCATGACGGCAGGGACGCATCAGCCATTGGCGGAAGTGCCGGCAGCACGTTGGCGAACACCGCGTCCGGAGCAATGGCGCCTCTCAAGGACTCCGGTACCTCGGGCATCTCGGTTACCTTTATCTCGCCTGCCTGATTCAGAACCCCCCTAAATGGTCGATTCGCTAGATCGTCGCCTACGATGTGTTGTTTGGGGAAGTCACCGCCCGACCAGAATTCCAACGCGTCGAAGGTGACCACGACCTCGCGCCCGGCCTCGGTCGCGCCCGCGATCTCGATGGCAAATGTCGCTCGCGTCGAGTCTGTCGCGCTCTGCTCGCCCACGGGCGTATCGATCTTCAGGACACCGTGCTCGCTCAGCTGGTAGCGCAGCACATCAGCCGGGCGGAACTCGTAGATCGGGCCGCCGGCCCCAGCACAACCTGCCAGGATCAGAACGCTCGCGGCAAGGAATGACGGTCTCATCATCGTCAAAAGCCTCCGGTCGGAAGTGAATCTAACACCTTGAGATAGCCGCTCATGCGGCTTAGCTTGCAGCACAAAGCCCCTCCGTCGCTGAAACCCCGGCATGGCCCAGCTCCGTCTATAATAATGGGGAGATGGGTGCTAAGGCGATCGTTGCCAGCCGGACCGAACGAGCGAGATTGCGAGCCAGCATGCAAGAAGGAGAAAAGAAGTACAAGGAAGGCATAGCGTACGGGCTCTGGGCAGGATGGCTCTTCGGTTTTGCCGGCCTACATCGTCTCTACTTGGGAAAGTACGGGACAGGCTTCCTGTGGCTGTTCACATGGGGCCTGGGCGGCATCGGCCAGCTTTACGACCTGATTACGATGCGGCGACAGGTCGATGAGGTGAACCTGCTCGAGGAGGCCAGGGCGCGGCGGGCGCTAGAGCACGGCGGGCCCAGGCGCACACCACAGCAGATGCTGCTCGATGCCGCGATGAAGGAGGGCGGCAAGTTGACCGTGACCCAGGCCGCCATGATCACGGGCTACTCCTTTCAGGAAGCCGAGCAACTGTTGCGCGAGATGGTAGCCAGCGGCTACGTCGATATCGGCAATGAGCCGGACAGCGGCATAATCGTCTACTACTTCCCGGAACTTCAGGCGCGATCCCGGCTCAGGCCAGACGAACGTGGACGGCTGGAGTCGGATGGGATGTGAACCAGGACGGAGCGCCCCCCAACCTGATAAGAAGTAGCGCGCCCCCCCCAGCTGGCTCAGACGACAGCAGTTCCGGACGTTATCACCTAATGCGCCCGATACCGGGCTCCTGACGCCCGCGACTATTCCCTCTTACCCAGCACCGCGGTTAGTTCAACGACTTCACCAGCGCGGCGGACCTTGATGATGACGGTGTCGCCGGGCGCATGGTCGCGAAGCGCATACGTGTAGTCGTAGATGTTCAGCACTTCCTTTCCGGCGAACTCTATCACCACGTCTCCGGCTTCGAGTCCAGCCCGCTCCGCAGGACTGCCGCCCCGGATTCCCGACAGCTTGAGGCCGCCGCCCTCTACTTCTCCAAAGTCGGGTACGGTGCCAAGGTAGGGGCCGTAGCCACCGCCTCCCCCGGCAACCGGCCTCTCTTGCTCCACGAGCTCAAAGCGGCCGGGCCAGTCTCCGAGTTCACGTACGAGCTGGATAGCAAAATCGCCGACCAGCGCTAGACCGTCGGCGTTGATTAAGTCCCAGTCGTCTTCCGGACGGTGATACTCCGAGTGAGTGCCGGTAAACAGATGCAGGACCGGTATCTGTCGCGCGTAGAAGGAGGTCTGATCGCTGGGGCCATACCCGTCACCCACGTGACTGAGCGAGAGCTTGCTGTTGGCGTCGAGAGAATCGAGCAAAGCAGGAAACTCTGCGGCCGTTTCTGTCCCGAATATCTGGAGCTGGCTCTCCCGCAGCCGGCCGACCATGTCGAAGTTCACCATCGCGACAACGCTTTCCAGCGGGATCGGCGAGTTGCTCACGAAATGCTCGGAGCCCAGCAGGCCCATCTCCTCGGCCGAAAAGGCCACGAATACTAGAGTGCGTGCAGGACGTTGCGCTGGCTGAGTGCCGAAGTGCCTTGCCAGCCCCAGCAGAGCCGAGGTGCCGGACGCGTTGTCATCGGCGCCATTGTGGGGTTCCTCTACGTCTGGGGCGAGCGAGCCGGGCCCTCCGAGGCCGAGGTGGTCGTAGTGTGCGCCGATCACGATCACTTCTTCGGCAAGATCCGGGTCCCGACCGGGTAGCTTGCCGACCACGTTGTAGGCCTGGACCCGCACGGGCTCGACCTTCGCATCGAGCGTGATCTCTAGGTCCTCGTCCTCGAGCCACCCGCGGATATCCTCGTCATCGATGACCTGGATCGCCGGGATACCTACCGGGTGCGGAGGGTCACCTGGCTGTGGAGCGCGAATCCGGCCAACGGTTATCAGGACCGCCTCTGCGCCCTGCTCGCGGGCGGTGGTCGCCTTGCGTCGAGGCGAGGGGTCGATGCCTGTGCCGTGGGGGTCGAAGTCGTCCGGAGTACCGCCGCGCGCAACCACGATTAGGTCGGCATGTCCGTGCGGCGCATCGGCGTAGCTTTCCTCGGTCAGCCCATATCCGGCGTGGAACACGTTACCGCTAAACGTGCCGGCGCTTGAGAAGTTGAACGGGAGCCACTCCTCGTAGAGCTTGAGCGTCCGCGCACCACGGGCCGAGCGGAGGACGAGTCGGCTGTCGGCCGCTATCGAGATGGTGGTCACGATCTGGAACGGCTGGTCGTAGCCGTCGCTGCTAAGAGGCTCTAGTCCGTAGGCTGCGAACGCTCTACTGATGTACGCTGCTGCGCTGTCCGCGCCCGCCTCGCCCGCTTCCCGTCCAGCCAGGGCATCGCTGGCTAGGTAGCGCACGTGGCCCAGTAGCGTATCGGGGTTTAGCGTCTGGGCGGCCGCCGCTCCTGGAGCAGCTAGAACGCACACGATGGTAGCGGCGACCAAGTTCACTGAAAGGACGCGGTGTGCTGGCATGAATTTTCGCATATTGTCTATCGCTGTGTGAATATGAGTTGGTGAACGCAGCCCCAAGTCTAGACAGGGACGCTCCAGAATTCAACGGAATCGTTGGACCGCTTGAAGTTCTAGGCTCATTTCGACGGCTAGAACCATGACGCAACCAGCGGGCGAGCAAGCAGACACGAGGGTATACCGCGCTGAGGGTGCAGGTGTTTCGCTCCTGGTGCGGGAGTTGGGCAGCGGCCCGCCGCTCGTAGTGCTTCACGGTGGTCCGGGCGCCGAGCATGACTACCTGCTTGCCTCCTTCGCAGTTCTAGCGGACGAGTACCGTCTCCACTTCTATGACCAGAGGGGTGGAGGCGGATCGTTGACGCCGCGCCCCAGCCGGATCCGCTGGCGGGATCACGTGGATGATCTCGAGGCGCTGCGTCAGCGCTGGAGCATCGAGCGGGTCGCGATCGTTGGCTATTCCTGGGGCGGCCTGTTGGCGCTCCTGTATGCGGTAATGCACCCCGATCGCGTACGGGCCCTGGCGCTCGTAGCGCCGGCCGCCGGGTGGGGAGACTATCACCGGCGGTTCAAGGAGGAGTTCTCGCGGCGGTCCAACTCCGAGGTTGTCAGACGGGTGCGGACTGAGCTCGAAGCGTCGGGACTCGCGGTGCGGGACCCCGGGGCCTATAGACAGCGGCGATTCGAACTCAGCGTGGCCGCCTACTTCCGCGATCCACTCGATGCCGTCGAGGTTCCGGCTTTTTCGGTCCAACTGCAGGCGCAGCAGGCGACGTGGACCAGCTTGAGGGGATTTGGCCCGGGACTGAGGCGAAGGCTTGGCGCGCTGCAAGTTCCCGCTCTCATCTTGCACGGGCGGCACGACCCGATCCCGATGGCTTGGGCCGAAGAGCTCGCGTCGGTCATGCCGCGGGCGCGGCTGGCTGTGCTCGAGAAGAGCGGGCACGTCCCGTATCTGGAGGAACCCGAGCGATTGTTCGGCGAGATCAGGCGGTTCCTCCGACAGGAGCTGAGGCGCTGAATGAGCTTCTTATGTGACCGGTGGTATGCGGATGACCGCTGATCGGTTCGGTTCGCGGTGGGTGGATACGGTTGTTGCCGCTAACCCAGGCCCCCTCACCTTGGACGGGACTCGCACCTACTTGCTGGGCCCCGAGCCATGTCTTGTGATAGATCCTGGGCCGGACCTGGCCGACCATCTCGACATGGTGGAAGTCGCGCTGGGCTCGGCGGACGTGGCCGCTGTCTGTATCACCCATCACCACGCGGATCACGCGTCGGCCGCGGCTGAGCTGACGCTTCGGCTGGCGGCACCGCTGGCTGCCACTCCAGAGTCGGCCAAGATGGCGGCACTGGATCCACCTGACCTGCCCGTCTCGGACGGGTCGTCCGTCGGGTTCGGTGGCGGGCACATCGAGATCATTTCCGCGCCTGGCCACTGTGCGGATCACGTCTGTTTCCTTTGGCCCGAAGTGGGAGCGCTCTTCGCGGGGGATGTCGTCTTAGGCGAAGGTACGTCCATGATTGGGCCGCCTGAGGGCGATATGGCAGCCTACCTTGCCACACTGCGGCGTTTGGCGCAGCTGGACCTGAAGACCATCTACCCCGGCCACGGCCCTGCTGTCAGGGAGCCGCGTGACAAGCTCGACGAGTATCTCCGGCACCGGCTCGAGCGTGAGGCGCAGGTGCTCGAAGCTTTGGCTGCTGGAGCCCAAACGCTGGCCCAGGTTCGAGCGGACGTCTACAAAGAGTTGGATCCGCGCTTGCAGCAAGCCGCGGAAAGATCGGTGCTCGCTCATCTAGCGAAACTTTTGCGCGAGGGGCGGGTCGAGGCCGTGGGTGAAGCGTATCGCCTGGCGGATTGACGGCGATTTTTCCGGGAGCCCTGTCCACCAAGATGTAGCACGTGCATTCGAGGTCGTTGTCAGTCGCGCTCGAGCCGGGTGAGGAGCTTCCGCGCTCGGGCTCTCATGGCCGGGCTGCCCGACGACAGCGCCACCTGCAGCAGGTCGACTACTGTTGGCCGAAGAGCCTCGTCGCGCTCCGCGATATCGGCCAGCGCTTGCAGCGAGAACGTCCTCACTATCGCGCTCTTGTCGTCGAGGTAGCCGAGAAGAATGGCAACGGCTTTCGAGCGCTCTTTGGTGGTGAGGGCCAGGCGGGGCAGCAACTGCGCGACGTGCCAGCGAACCTCCTGTTGCTCGATCGCCGCTACCGGCCCCAGCAAACGTCGCTTATACGGCTTCAGCCAATCGGCGTGCTTGGCGGTGATCTTCTCGACTGCGTCGGCGGTGCGCATGCGGACAAGCGGGTCGGCGACCGACGGCCTAGTGCCTCGACAAAGCCCCGCAGCCCTGATAGACTCAGCCGCTATCTCGTCGCCAGATCAGCCCTGGGAGAGCGTGGGGACCTGATTGGCAGTTCGTATCCGGCAGTAAAGGTGTATACAGCGGTTGTCTCGGCTCGCGATCATCTTTCTGACCATCTTCATCGATCTGATAGGGTTCGGGATTGTCCTGCCCCTGTTGCCGTTCTACGCGCAGGATTTCGGGGCAACCCCGGCGGCCATCGGGTTGCTGGTAGCGATCCACCCGGCCATGCAGTTCGTGTTCGGTCCGATTTGGGGCAGGCTGTCGGATCGTGTCGGACGCCGTCCGATCCTTCTTCTGGGGCTCGTCGGCTCCGGGCTGTCCTACCTGCTCTTCGGGCTGGCCACCAACCTCACCTGGCTGATCGCCTCGCGGATCATGCAGGGTATTGCCGGGGCAAATGTGCCCGTCGCCCAGGCGTACATCGCGGACAGCACGGATCTGGCTGATCGAACGCGCGGGATGGGCCTGGTGGGAGCCGCCTTCGGTCTCGGCTTCATAGCGGGCCCCGCTATCGGCGGAGTCCTGGTGAACTTCGGCTACGCAGTTCCCGGCTTCTTCGCCGCGGCTCTTTCCATTGCCAATGCGGCGGCCGCTTTCTTCTACCTGCCGGAATCGCTCAGCAAGGACGTTCGGGAGCGCGCCGTCAAGGTGGGCGGAGCTGGTCTCCTGGATCGCGTCAGGCTGGCCGTTGCGTTTAGCAGACAGCCGGCCATTGGGACGCTGATGGCTATCTTCTCGTTCGCCACGTTCGTCTTCGCGGCGTTCACCACTGTCTTCCCGCTCTGGATCGAGTTCCGGCTCGGGTATGACGCTCAGCACGCAGGGTATTTGATGGCCTACCTGGGCTTGCTGATGGCCATCGTGCAAGGCCGGCTGCTCGGTCCAATGGCCCGCCGCTTTGGCGAACGGCGCATTCTTTTCGTCGGCACGCTGACGTTGGTGGCGGCATACGCGTTGCTGCCGCTGGCGGGTGGCCCGTTGCTCCTTGCCGCCGTATTGGCGCCGGTCGCCTTCGGAACGGGGCTGAATTGGCCCACTGCGATCAGCCTGGCCTCTCAGTACGCTCCGGAGGAGCGACAGGGAGCGGTCCTGGGCGTCATGCAGTCTCTTTCGGCGCTCGGCCGCACGGTCGGGGCAGCCTGCGCGGGCTGGGTCTTCGGTGCTTGGACGCCGGCCACGCCATTCGCGCTCAACGCCGTGATCATGGGTCTTGCGGCGGGCTTTGCGCTTTCGTTTATGATTAGCGCGCCGGCGCCACCGGTCCCAGACCCGGAACCTGTCGTGAGTGCTTAGGTGTAGAGTCTAGTCCTGTTGACCGATCACACCTTTCCTCATGCGGTTACGAAAGAGACGACATGCAGAAGCCTCGAATCAATACGCTCGCAGAACTGCAAGCGGCAGGCTATCGGCCACGCTCGGTAAAGAGCGAGATGCGGGCCAACCTGATCCGGAAATTGGAGGCGGGAGACAATCTCTTCCCGGGCATACTCGGGTACGAGGATTCGGTTGTACCGCAGCTGGTGAACGCCATTCTGGCCCGGCACAACTTCATTTTGCTGGGGCTTCGCGGTCAGGCGAAGAGCCGGATTCTGCGTCAACTGGTCGACTTACTCGATGAGGAGATCCCGATCATCGCCGGTTCGGAAGTCAACGACGATCCCTTCCATCCCATCAGCAAGTACGGTCGGCTTACGCTGGAGGAAAAGGGAAGCGAGACGCCGATCGACTGGGTACCTCGTGATCAGAGATATGTGGAGAAGCTTGCAACGCCGGACGTGACGATCGCCGACATCATCGGCGACGTCGATCCAATCAGAGCGGCCAGAGGTGGCCACGTCCTGTCAGACGAGTTGACCATCCACTATGGGCTGCTTCCGAGAGCAAACCGTGGGGTATTCGCCGTGAACGAGCTGCCCGACCTCGCCGGTAAGATCCAGGTCGGCTTGTTCAACATCATGCAGGAGGGCGATGTCCAGATCAAAGGCTATCCGATCAGGCTCGCCGTCGATGTATTGCTGGTGTTCACGGCAAACCCGGAGGACTACACCGCCCGCGGCAAGATCATCACGCCGCTGAAAGATCGGATAGGGGCGGAAGTTATGACGCACTACCCGCAGGATCTGGAGCACGGGGTTGCGATCACCGAGCAGGAGGCGTGGATCGAGCGCGGGGACCGTACGGTTCAGATTCCACGCGTGATCAAGGAGATCGTGGAGCGCGTCGCCTTCGAGGCGCGGGAGGACCAGCGCGTTGACCGGCGCTCCGGCGTCTCGCAGCGGCTACCGATCGCGGTACTGGAGAGTGTAGTATCGAACGCCGAGCGGCGCGCTATCGCGAACGGCGCGGACGTAGTTGTTCCGTGGGTGTCCGACATCTACTCGGCGCTCCCGGCGATCACGGGGAAGCTCGAGCTCGAGTACGAAGGTGAGCTCGAGGGTGGAGCGAAGATTGCCCTCGATCTCATTTCTCGGGCAGCCGGGGCCGCGTTCGACGAGTACTTCATTGAGGAAGACGCGGTCCCGGTTGTAGAGTACTTCGACAACGGCGGCGCGCTGCAGGTCGCGGAGCTGTCCAGTCCGGAGGCCTGCCTGAAAGGGTTCAGCACGGTGCCCGGGCTTGTAGAATTGGCACGCACAGCCTCTTCCGGCGAAGCGGGTGTGAGCGAGGCGGCGAACCTGGTCGTCGCGAGCGAACTGGTGCTGGAGGGCCTGGTAGCCAAGAGCAGGATCGCAAGGAGCGAGAGCGGTAGCTACAGGCGACGAAGGGAGCGGCCGCGACGGTCGCCCGGCCAGGGCCCTGGAGGCTCTACGTGGCCAAACGAGAGCTAACGGTACATCACCATCACCTGAGTCCGGGTCGCCATCTCTACCCGGGGCTGGTTGTCGCCCAGCTATTTCATGTCTTCGAGGACTACATCGCCGGTTTTCACGACCGTTTCCCGCTCTACTCGCTCGCGCCCGAGTTCTTCGTTCTGCTCCACGTGGCGCTGTTGCTGCTGCTGGCGGCGATGATCCCGTCTGTGGCTCACGGACGTCGCTGGGCGCTCAGACTGGCGAAGTTCCTGGCCATCTTCCAGATCCTCAACGGAGCCGGGCACCTGATGATCCCGCTCATCGAGTGGGGCTACTATCCCGGCTTGTGGACGGCCCCGCTCCTCCTGATTTTCGGCGCAGCATTGGGGAAGAGCCTGCGTAAGATCTAATGTCTTCACCTTGGGTCCGATCATCGATCGAGCAGCTTGGCCGGCTGGCGGTGCTGACGTTGGCGGGTCTGCTACTTGGCTGCGGGTCGCGCGAGGGACAGCCGAACATTGTTCTCATATACGTCGATGATCTCGGCTGGCGCGACGTCGCGTTCATGGGCAGCCGTTATTACGAAACGCCTCAAATCGACCGTCTGGCGGCGGGCGGCACTGTATTCACCGCCGCCTACGCGAACGCGCCAAACTGCGCGCCCAGTCGGGCGTCACTGCTCACAGGGCTTTATCCGCCACGGCACGGCATATACACGGTGGGCAGTCCTGAACGCGGCGAAGCGAGCCGACGGCGATTGGTCCCGGCGCCTAATGAGACGGCGCTCGACACCGGTTTTGTAACGATCGCCGAGGCGCTGAGATCAGCAGGCTACGCGACTGCTCATGTCGGCAAGTGGCATCTCGGCGGTGAAGGGTCTTTGCCCACGGATCATGGCTTCGACTTGAACGTTGCCGGTGATCACCGCGGCCATCCGCCGGGCTACTTCGCTCCGTACAAGCGCTGGGATGACCAGTTGCCGTACTTGCCCGGCGAGCCAGAGCCCGGGGAGTATCTCACCGACCGCCTGACCGAGGAAGCGCTCGCATTCATCGAGGAACAGCGCGCCGGACCGTTCTTCCTTTACTTCGCCCACTATGCCGTGCATACCCCGCATCAGGCCAAAGACGTCCTCTTTGAGAAGTACAGCCAGAAACCCGGCTCTCCCGAGCACAACGACCCCGTCTACGCGGCGATGATCGAGAGCGTCGACGAGAGCGTCGGCCGAATCATGGGCAAGCTGGCGGAACTACAGCTCACGGAGCGAACCGTGGTCTTCTTCTTCTCCGACAACGGCGGCTTCGGGCCGGCTACCTCGATGGCGCCGTTGCGAGGGTCCAAGGGCATGCTGTACGAGGGCGGCATACGGGTGCCGTTTGTGGCCTACTGGCCGGGCGAAATTCCTCCGGGTCGAGAGTTGGGCACGCCGGTGATCGGCACCGACATCTACCCCACGCTCTTGGAGATCGCAGGCGGTCTGGAGCCGGCTCAGAAACTAGACGGCGCGAGCCTTGTGCCCCTCCTAACGGGATCAGGCGGATTGAGGCCGCGCCCGCTGCACTGGCACTTCCCCGCGTACCTGGAAGCCGACAGAAGCACCAGTGGACCCTTCCGGACGACGCCGGCGGCTGCTGCTAGGGTGGGCGATTTCAAGCTGATAGAATTCTTCGAGATGGGAACGTTTGAGCTCTACGACCTAAGGGCGGACATCGGCGAACAGATAAACTTGGTCGATTCGCTGCCGGAGGCAGCAACGCGGCTTCGTGAGACGATGTCCACTTGGCGGGCAGCGGTGGGTGCCGTGGTGCCGACCGCGGCGAACCCTGCCTACGAGCCGGCGTCGGAAGACGATACGGTGCGCCGGCCGTGAAGCCTCTTCCTAAAAGGGTGGTAGCCCGGAGGCCCTAGGTAGGTAGACGGCACCTTCCGCGGTTCCCATATTCCCGGCCGATGATAGCTCGCGAATCTTCCAGTGGTCTCACCTCGATCATCGTGGCGACGTACAACCGGCCCGATGCTCTGCAGCGCGTCCTTATCGAGCTGGACCGGCAGAGCATCGATGCCTTCGAGGTCGTGGTGGCCGACGATGGCTCGTCTGGGGAAACGGCGGATGCGATAGCGGGCCTGATGGACAGGGTCGGCTACAGGCTGAAGCACGTCTGGCAAGAGGACAAAGGCTTCAGGTTGGCCCGGATCCGGAACCTGGCGGTCTTGGAGTCCGAGGGAGATTACTTGATCTTCCTGGATGGAGATTGCATTCCGCTGAGAGGCTTCGTCGAAGACCACCGCTGGCTGGCGGAGCCGGGCTGGTGGGTGCGCGGCACGCGTGCGGACCTCAGGAGGGAATTCACCGAGCGGGTCTTGCGGGAGGAATTGACGATTACGGAGTGGCCTTTCATCCGTTGGGCGCTGGCCGACATCCGAGGGGAATCGGCTCGAACCGTTCCGTTCATTCGGCTCGGAACCCAGAGATTCCGAAAGCGCAGTCCGCGCAAGGTCATGGGCGCCAGGGGGTGCAATCTGGGCATATGGCGCGACGACTACATGCGCGTTGACGGTTTTGACGAAGCGTATGTCGGCTGGGGAAGGGAAGATACGGACATTCTGGTCCGGCTGGTCAACTTGGGGGTCTATCGCAAGGAGGGCCGGTATCTGGTGCCGGTCGTGCACCTCTGGCACCCCCTCGCGTCCCAGTCTAATCAACGGACAAACGACGCATTGCTGAACGAGGCCGTTCAGTCGGGCAGCACCCGGGCGCGAGTCGGCATTTCTTCCCACCTGGCCGGAACCGGCCCGCCAGCAGCAGGATCAGGCGCGTAGGGATGACCACCAACCAAGTTTCTAGCGGTCTCACCTCGATCATCGTGGCGACCTACAACCGGCCGGATGCACTGCAGCGAGTCCTGCTCGCGCTCGACCGGCAAAGCTCTGATGCGTTCGAGGTCGTGGTAGCCGACGATGGATCGTCTCGAGAGACGGCCGATACGATAGCGGGCCTAAGGGACCGGGTCGGCTACCGTTTGAAGCACGTCTGGCAGGAGGACGAGGGCTTCAGGTTGGCGCGAATTCGGAACCTGGCGGTCCTGGAGTCCGAGGGGGACTACTTGGTCTTCCTGGACGGGGACTGCATTCCGCTGAGGGATTTCGTCGAAGCCCACCGATGGCTCGCCGAGCCGGGCTGGTGGGTGCGCGGTACGCGCGTGGCCCTACGCAGGGAATTCACCGAGCGGGTGTTGCGCGAGGAGTTGAACGTTGCGGGTTGGCCCTTCGCGCGCTGGGTCGTCGCCAGTGTCCGGGGAGACGCGGGTGGCCCTGTGCCGCTCGCGCGGTTTCGAACCCAAGCGTTCCGGAAGCGACGTCCGAGAAGGTGGCAAGGTGCGAGGGGGTGCAATATTGCCGTTTGGCGTGACGACTACATGCACGTGGACGGTTCCGACGAATCGTTTACCGGTTGGGGACGCGAAGACTCGGACCTAGTGGTCCGCTTGATCAACGCGGGCGTGCTGCGAAAGGAAGGGCGCCACGCCGTACCGGTTGTGCATCTCTGGCACCCCTCGTATTCACATTCCTCCTTCGAGTCTAACGATGCGTTGCTGAACGAGACCATCGACCAGGGCGTCGTTCGCGCGCGCCTCGGCATTTCTTCGCACCTTCGGCAGCAGCCAGCCCAGTAGTAGTAGACCACGATGGTTCCGACGGGTTGTTGCCTTCGATATTCGATAGTCGACAGCCGATGATCGTTTTGCGAGTTGTTTTCGACCGTCGATGATCGACATTCGGTGTTCGCTATCCGGTATCCATCGTCGGTCGTGCGTCGAACCGTCGGATATCGAAGGTCGAAGGGAATCTGAAACTCGGCCGTCGAATATCGGCTATCGAATAGCGAATCAAAGCCGGGCTCCGCGCACTACCCTTCAGAATTTGTAATGAACCTCCCTTCTCACGTCGAAGGCCGTCGCTCCACCGGGAGGATCAGGCAAGTGGGACCGCCGGCCCCCTTCCGAAACTCTCTGAGGTCGAGCCCGTGAACGGTGATCCCGCGCCGCACCAGCTCATCGATGACCGGGGCATTCTCGGCGGCGTTGGCGATCAACTCGTGCTCGCCCAGACAGATCACGTTCCCGGTCGAAGGGCCGCTTGCCGGGACCTGGATGACGTCGAAGCCACGGAAGAAGCCCTCGGGAAACACTCCGCTGCAGCATAACACTCGCTCGGGTCCGATCACGCTCATCGCACCACCGATGTGCATGTAGTCTTCGACCGGAGCCGTTCGGACTTCGTAACCCAGTCGCTCGAGGATCGCGACGATTTGACGCGCCCCCTCTCGGTTCGTACGGGCTGAGAGGCCGACGAAGGCAACGGCGCCGGCCAGAACGACATCGCCGCCTTCTACCGTGCCGGGCTCCCTTATCTCGCCGATGCACGGCTCGCCGAGCGAGACCAGCTCGCGGGACATCCACGCCTCTTCTCCGCGCCGAGCCGGCAGACCCATCCTCAGCTTGACGTGCCCTTCGGGCGTGCAAAGCGCCACGTCGCGGGCGAAGACGGAGTTGGGGTGCCCCTCCAGCTCCGGCACATCTATCACGTCGCAGCCGAAGCGCTCCATCAGCGCCGTTAGGTTCCCGTGTTGCTTGATCGTCCGTTCCCTGTTGGCCAGCTCGGGTATATTGGCACCATCGTGGGTTCTGACGTCGAAGTATGCATCGCCGGGCGTGGAAACCACGACACGTGTCAGTCTGTCGCCTTCGTGTCTAAGCATCGGCATCGCCGGCCGTTGAGCTTTCTTCTCGTCCTAGCCTGCGCCAGTGATAGTAGACGGGGACACCGCAGAGCGTGATGGCCAAGCCGGCCAGCGACTCGACCGGTCTTGCAACCAAAGTGTTGAGTAAGATCGCCGATGCCGCAACGATGAACACGAGCGGCACCACGGGATAGCCCCATGTCTTGTAGGGTCTGGGAAGGTCTGGGCGCCGTACCCTGAGAACGAATACCGACGCGGTCGCAGCGATCCAGAAGATCAGGGACACGAATACCACGTAGGTGAATAGCTGCTCGTACGTTCCTGTGAGAGCGAGCAGACAGGCCCAGATCGCCTGCACGAGTATCGCGAATGCGGGCGTGCGGAACCGCGGGTGAACCCGGCCCACCCTCCGGAAGAACAGCTTGTCCCGGGCCATAGCGTAGTAGACGCGAGGCCCGACGAAGATCGCTCCGTTGAGAGCGCCGAAGGTGGAGACCAGGACGGCGGCCGAGACGAGGCTTGCAGCGGTCCCTCCGAACAAGGCGGTCGACGCTCTCTCGGCGATCCTGACTACGCCCGCCATCTCACCTATCGGCAGGGCGAGCAGATATACGACGTTCATCAGCAGATAGAGCGTCGTGATGATGAGCGTTCCCCCCACCAGAGCGACGGGAAGGTTGCGCTTGGGATTCCTGATCTCGCTGGAGATGTAGGTGATGTTGTGCCAGCCGTCGAAGGCCCAGGAGACGGCGATGATAGCGACCCCGAATCCCATGAGAAGAGCACCGAACCGGAGTCCTGAAGGGTTGGCGGAGTAGTCGACTGTCGTGGTTGTCCCGACCGTGAGTCCGAGTACGATGAACGCGAGGATGACTCCGACCTTGACCACGGTGAAGATGTTCTGGATCTGTTTGCCGAAGGCGACGCCGATGTAGTTGAAGGCCGACAGGACCAGGATGACGCCGATGGCGACCCACTGTCCCGCCGAAAGGACGTAGCGCACGTCCTGGCCGAGCAGGCTTCCCTCGAATGTGAACAAAGCTCGCTGAGTCGACAGCGCCGGAACGAAGTAGCCCAGATACTCTGCGAACCCGACCCCTAGTGCAGCGATCGAGCCGCCCATCGAGACCAGAAAGAGGATCCAGCCGAAGAGAAAGCCGGAAAGCGGGCCATATGCCTCTCTCAGGTAAACGTACTGCCCGCCGGCATGCGGCATGGCGGCACCCAGTTCGGCGAAGGTGAGGGCGCCAAACAGGGTGAGGATTCCGCCGACCAACCACGCCAGCAGGATCAAGCTGGCCGACGGGATGCTCTGAGCCATGATGCCGGTGGTTAGAAAGATGCCGGAGCCGATGACGATCCCCACCATCATCATCATGGAGTCGAACAGCCCCAGCTGGCGGGCTAGATCGTTCTCGTGTGCTGCGGGCCTAGCCATCGCCCCTTCTCAGGCGCTCCAAAACTCGTCGGTTGGCGGCGGGGAAGGCGTAGCGGTCCAGCTGTTCGGGCTTCACCCAAGCGAAGTCCTGGCAACCGATGGGTGTCGCCGTGCCGGCCCGATAGCGGCAATGGTAAGCGTGCAGAGTGATCTCGAAGTGACTATAGGCGTGGTCCACCGCTGCGATCTTCTCGCCGGGCTCGACCTCGACAGCAAGCTCTTCTCCGATTTCGCGAACCATGGCTGCTTCGAGCGACTCGCCGGTCTCCGGTTTCCCGCCTGGAAACTCCCATAGGCCGCCCAGAAGACCCTCAGCCGGTCGCTTAGCAATGAGGATGTGGTCGTCGCGCCAGACGACGCCCACAGCGATGTCGTAGTGCGGGCGCTTACGGCGAGGGCGACGGCCGGGTCGCTCCTCGACCGTGCCTTCAGCGCGGGCCCGACAGAGGCTTTCCAAAGGGCACTCCGCACAGCGGGGCGATCGTGGCGTGCAGATGCCCGATCCGAGGTCCATGAGCGCCTGATTCGCGTCGCCGGGGCGTGACTGGACCAGTGGCGTGCCGGCCGCCGTAAGGTCGGACTCCTTGGGTTCGGGCAAGTCGAGCAGCCGGCTCATGACCCGCCGCACGTTCCCGTCTATCGCCAGGACCTGCTTGTTGAAAGCGATCGCGCAAATCGCTGCCCCGACGTAAGCGCCGATTCCCGGTAAAGTCCGTAGGCTCTTCGAGTCACGTGGCAACTGGCCGTCGTGCTGCTCGACGATGATGCTGGCCGCGGCGTGAAGGTTGCGGGCGCGGGCGTAGTATCCCAGTCCCTCCCAGATCTTCAGCACTTCGTCGAGCTCGGCCGTAGCCAGGGTGGCAATATCGGGAAAGCGTTCCGCGAAGCGCTGATAGTAGGGGATGACCGTATCGACCTGCGTCTGGATCAGCATGACCTCGGCGATCCAGATTCGGTACGGATCCTTCGTTCCGCGCCAGGGCAGATCGCGTCGATTCGCGTCATACCATGCCAACAGCCGCCGGCGAAGCTTTGCCGCGGTCGAGCGTGACCGCTTGCTCTCGCGGATGGCGCTCAACCCGGCGAATCCGCGTCCCCGAGCTCGGCCCGGTAGACGACCCGGGCGGGGCCCTCCAGCTCCGGATCGGCTAACACACCGTTGCTGTCACGGCGAAAGCGGACAGTAAGCACGTTCCCGCTGCGCGTCTCTACTTCCACCGGAGGGTCAACGTGACCGGCGGCGCAGAGGGCCATGGCCGAGCTGAGGGAACCGCTGCCACAAGCCAGCGTTTCCCCCTCTACCCCTCGCTCGTAGGTACGGATGCGAAGGCGGTGGCGATTCACGATCTCCGCCAGGTTCACGTTCGCGCCTTCAGGCCCGAGCTCGGGCGCATGGCGGAGCGGCCGGCACACGGGATCGAGCGGGCCATCGGGCAGCACGGCGACGGGGATCACCAGGTGGGGGACGCCGATGTTGGCCCGGTGTCCCAGTTGAGCGCCCTCGGCACCGGTCACCGTGATATCGATGCTGAGGCTTGGCACGGTGCGGAAGGCGAGGTTCACAGTGTCCTCTTCGACTCGTGCGTCGATGTCGCCCCCTAGGGTCTCGATCAGCATTCGAGCCGGGGCCAACCCCTCTAATACGGCAAAACGAGCGGCGCAGCGCGTGCCGTTGCCACATGTTGAGGTTTCCTGACCATCGGGATTCCAAAAACGAACCCGAACGTCAGCATCCGAACGGCGGGTCGGCCCAACGACTATGAGGCCGTCGGCGCCCACCGATGTACGGCGCGCGCAGATTCTTTCCGCCAGTATGCCAGGCTCATCGAGCTCGAAGATGGCCCCGTTTATCAGGATGAAATCGTTGCCCGCGCCCTCCATCTTGCAGAAGGCGAGGAGTGTTATGCCGTCAGACATGTCGGTGAACGCTAGCTCGGTATCTCTTCCTCGTCCTTGATCTCTGCCTCCAGCACCTGATCGGGTGGCTTGAGCTGCGCCGGCTCGGGCGCCGGTGTCGCTTCCCTTTCCTTGCGCGAGCGCTTTCGGGCGAGGACGGCGGTTCCAGCCGACCCGACGACCAGGCCGATCAGCATGGGGACCAGCGCGATAAGCGCTACGGGAACTTGGAAGTCCCAGAAGAAGAAAGAGATCTCCTCGGAACGCAGGTTTTGCCAGGCGAAGAACACGATCCCCGCTGTCAGAACCATCATTGTGATCTCGCGTGCCCTAGAGGCGATGTCTCTCAACCTGCCCATGGGATCCCCCAGATCCGATCGGCTGTTAAGTTTGTGTGCCGGCCATACTTCAGTTGTGAAGCATCGTGGGTAAAACCTAACTTGGCGCGCAACTCGGAGCAAAAGCGGGTGTAACAAGGCTCATATGAGATTCACGACCTACAGCAAGTACTCAGGCCAGCTTCTCGAATCGCTCAACCTACAGGAGTTGCTGGATCAGCTCGCCGACTTTTTGCTTCAGAGCGGTTTCGCCGGAGGTCCCTACTACCACCCTTTCTGGGGTGAATTCGGCGAGGATCAGCCGCAGGATAGTCTGGAGGCGCTGAAGGAAGCGATCCTGCAGAAGCTGCTGGAGATGGGGCACGTGACGCCGGAGATGCTGAAGGCATTGGGCGAAGAACCCGATGAGGAGGGGGCTCGCCAGCTGGCTAAACTGCTCGACGAGGTAGTCCAGCAGTTGATCGAAGAAGGTTATCTCAACACCCAGCACGTCCCTCAGGTGCCGACGGAAGGTCAGCCGGTGACCGGGCCCGGCAGCATTGGTAAGGGCGCGGCGCGTTCGGTCCAGTTCGGCCTGACCCAGAAGGGTCTCGACTTCCTGGGCTACAAGACGCTGAAGCAGCTGCTCGGGTCCATCGGCAAGTCGAGCTTCGGAGCTCACGATACCGCCGAGCTCTCGACCGGCGTGGAGGCCGAGGCGGCGTCAAAGGAGTATGAGTACGGTGACACGCTGAACCTCGACGTCCCTGCTACCCTGAAGAAGGCAATCGAACGTGAGGGACTGGGCGTGCCGATCGATCTGGAGTACGGCGATCTTCACGTGCATCAATCGGAGTACCGCTCCTCTTGCGCAACCGTGCTGCTACTCGATTGCTCGCATTCGATGATCCTGTACGGCGAGGACCGGTTCACCCCGGCGAAGAAGGTCGCCCTCGCCTTGGCGCACCTGATACGCACTCAGTATCCGGGAGATACACTGCGTGTTGTGCTGTTCCACGACGGCGCGGAGGAGATACCGCTAGCGGAGCTGGCCAGAGCGCAGGTTGGCCCGTACCACACCAACACGGCGGAGGGGCTGCGGCTCGCTCGGCGCTTGCTGCTCTCGCAGAAGAAGGACATGCGGCAGATCATCATGATCACCGATGGGAAGCCGTCGGCGATAACGGTTTCTCCGGGGCACGTCTACAAGAACCCGCTCGGTCTGGACCCAAGGATCTTGAGTGAGACCTATCGGGAGGTGTCGCTGTGTCGCCGTGCCGGGATCCAGATCAACACATTCATGCTGGCCCAGGACTATGCGCTCGTGGAGTTCGTCAAGAAAGTCTCGGAACTATGCCGCGGTAAGGCCTACTTCACCTCAAGAGTGACCCTTGGGCAGTACATCATGATGGACTTCCTGCGTCGCAAAGTGCGACGCGTTCAGTAGGGCTCGGGAGCATCCCAGAATGGTTCGCGTGGAAGAGCGCGAAGGTTCGGTACGTTTCACCGTTCGCGCGCAGCCCCGCGCTTCCAGGACGGAAATCGTCGGCGGCCATGGCGACGGCGTGAGGATCAGGCTGGCTGCCCCGCCGGTAGAGGGCGCGGCGAACGCGGAGTTGATCTCGTTTCTGGCGAAGAAGCTGGGAGTGCCGAAATCCGCGGTCCGCGTCGTGAAGGGGGAGCGTGGGCGTGAAAAGCTCGTGGAGGTCGACGAGATCGGCGCCGAGGAGGTCGAGGCCCGCCTCACCTGATTTTTACGCCGCTGGTCCGCCGAGCCCCGAGTGGAAGGCGGCCCAGTCAGCGTCGGTCAGGTGCTGACCGGTGCGATCGCCGAATCGCGTCGCGGAGCGACCGAATCGTCTGAGCATCCGCTGGCGCTGCCGGCCCGAGAGCTGCGGGACGATCGCGCACTTCTCGATGTCGAGGATGTACGCCTCGGCAGAGCCTTCCCTCCACCTTATGAGGACGTTTCTCAGGTTCAGGTCGCGGTGGACCACGCCGGCCTCGAATAGAGAGCACAGCAGCCCTCCGGCCGCGGTCATGACCTGGTGCCGCTGAGCTTCGTCCAGCCTGATGTCGCCGAACAGGCAGGCAGCCACGTCGGCGGCGTCGGTGATCAGCTCACGGGCGACCTCCCCTCTGTAAATCATACCGCTCGCGTAAACGGCAGCCGCAGTGACTTCCGGCGTCGGTATGGCGTGATCACGAAACGCGAGTGACAGGTAGAGCTCATTGAACGGGCGGGGCGTCCCTAGGCTGAGAAACCGGTCGCCCGTCAGTGGGGCCAGCAGCCCGCCGTGGCTTAGACGGCGCACCAGCCAGCGGTCCGGACCGGGACCGGGAATGACGAACACCGTGGTACGGCCACGGATCGTCTCGCGTTCGGGATGCTGGGCGGCGTAGCCGTAGAGCGTTCCGGAAGAAGCGATGGCCTCCTCGACGAAAGACAGCGCTGGCTCGCGGGCGATCACGTGAGCGCCGCCGATCTGTACGCCGCGGTAACCCGGCGGCGAGAACGCCGACTGCGCTTCGCTTGCTGGGGGTCTTCTCATCGCCGCGAAGCTAGATGGCTTGCCCGGGCAGAGCAACCGAGGAGCGTGAGCGTTGCCAGTGCCGCCCCCGACGGCGAGTATAGGGCACGCCCGGCGAGAAGGTCCTATCGAAAGCGCGAGAGGTTCGAGTGCGGCGGTTAGAAAGACGTGTGATGTTCGCTCTTCTGTGCGGCATTCTGGCTTCGGCCGTAGCCTGCCCTATTCAGCGACCGCCGGTCCCGCCGGAGTACCTGGACTTCCGCGCTCGGCTGCAGGCGGCGGTGACGGACACGGCGCTGGTGGAGATGGAGGGGCTCACCCGGATGCAGACCCGGCTTCAGGGCCGGCTCACCGACTTGGCTGCCATCACTACGGTGGACTCCCTGCTCGCCACGTTGGAGATTGACGAGGAGTTGTTTCCGCTGTCTGGAGCGATTGCCACCACCGTGAGGATCCGGCTGGACGCGAGGGGCGTCAGCGGCAGCGTGCGCAACGCGTTCGCAAACCCCGACGGCCAGCGATTGGCCGTGGATGCCATCGTGATTGGACTGGGTCGCGCATTGCACTTGCTGGAATCCGCCTCGCATGGAAGCACGTCATGCGGGTTCGGTGCCGCTCCCAGTCGTCGGTGTTTGGCAACAATTGCGTCGCCCGACTCCATCGCCCTAGCAAGCCTTTCGGTGGGGGTGTCCTCTAGAAAATGAGGGGTGCTCGGCCCCTACGGCCTGCCCTTTCGACACTCCGTCCAACAAATAAGCCACGAACGCATAACTGTAGTACTGACAATAGGTTGGACGGAATGGATGGGTCGAGAGGCGGCGGGACAGGAGTGTCGAACCTGCCGCCGTTCGATGTCGGGTTCCCCAGTCTCGAAGTCGCTAGAGCGTCTAACTTGCAGCGGCATATTCTCTGCAACAGATTATCGTCTTAGGATGCTCGGTTGTCCCGAGCATCCCCCCAACCACCTCGATCACACCGGAGTCTTAGGCACCGGCCTGGGAGATTGGTCTGTGCATACCCCCACTTATTGTCGTCATAATCAACAAGCCCAAAGGAGGCGTGCGATGTCCTCGCGAGTCCTATCGGTGGCCGCGGTTGTGGCTGTCCTCGGGGGCTGGGCGATCCTCGCCGACATAGTGCCGAACGAGGTCGAGCAGCCCGGTACGCAGCCGAATGAGGTTGGGACGCTGGAGTCCCCCGACAAGTGCGACAACTGCCACGGCGGCTACAGCCCCGCGGTTGAGCCGGCGCACAATTGGCGGGGCAGCATGATGGCCAACGCCGGGCGCGACCCGATCTTCTGGGCGACGGTGGCGGTGGCTGAGCAGGACTTCGACGGCGCGGGCGACCTCTGTATCCGCTGCCATTCGCCTGCCGGTTGGACCGCGGGACGCTCGACGCCCACGGATGGCTCCGCCTTGGATCCCAAAGATGCCGACGGCGTGCAGTGCGACCTCTGTCACGCGATGACCAATCCGGATGATCAGGAGCATGTTGGGGTGCAGAACGCGCCGTTCGAGGCCAACGATGGGGGGATACAACCCAAGGGCTACTACGGCAGCGGCATGTACGTCCTTTGGAATGGGTCGGACAAGCTGGGTCCGTATGCCGACGCTGAAGCTCGCCACCAGTTCCTCGAGTCCCAGTTCCACCGCGACAACGATTTCTGCGGCACTTGCCACGATGTGTCGAATCCCGTGGTCGGCGACCTGGCTCCCAACAACGGGACGCAGCCGACCGCCGATGCGGTGATAGCCAGCGGCGTCTATGGCGCTCCCGTGGAAGAGAAGGCGGCCTTCAACAACTTCCCGTTCCAGTACGGGATCGTCGAGCGGACCTTCAGCGAGTTCAAGGCAAGCGCCCTCGATGAGACGGAGGTGAGCGCGTTCATGGACCTGCCCGAGCTCTTGCAGGGGGGTGCGCTGCAAGTCGCCTACGATAACTCGGCGTCAACGAACCATTCCTATGCGGACGGCTCGCCGCGCTACTTCAATTGCCAGACCTGCCACATGCGGCCGATCGAGGGCGCCGGCTGCAACAAGAAGGGCTCGCCGATACGAAAGGATCTGCCGCTGCACGATATGACGGGCGGGAACTACTGGATTCCCGACGCCATCCAGTGGCAGGACCAGCGTGGCCTGCTGCGTCTGGGCGGCGGCCTTACGACGGCCCAGAATGCTGCCTTGGACGCCGGCAAGGCGCGCGCGATGAAGCAGTTGAGCCAGGCGGCCACACTCGAGGTGAACGGTGACGTTGTCACGGTCGTAAACCACACGGGTCATAAACTGATATCCGGCTATCCGGAAGGCCGCCGCATGTGGCTGAACATCAAGTGGTATGACGCCAGCGGCGGGCTCGTTAGAGAGGACGGTGAGTACGATTGGATCTCCGTGACGCTCGACGGACAGACGACGATGCAGGTGAGGTCGCTCGTCGACCTGCACGACCCGAACACGAAGATCTACGAAGCACACTATGGGATGACCCAGGAGTGGGCTGCCAAACTGATGAATGAACTCGGTGCGCCGGCGGGTCTGGTCATCGAGTACGACCGCTACACGGGCAATCCCGTAACGACCCTTGGAGATCTCGCGGCGAGCGCGGGCGGTTCAGACCACGAGACTTTTCACTTTGTCCTGAACAACACGGTGATCAAGGACAACCGGATTCCGCCTTATGGGATGAATTATGAGGAGGCGCGGCAACGCAATGCGCTACCGGTGCCGGCGGATCAGTACCGCGATGGTGACGTCTACAACTACTGGGATGACTTCGCGCTGACCCCGCCTTCGGGAGCGCAGTATGCGACGATCGACCTGCTCTACCAACCGACGAGCTGGGAATACATCCAGTTCCTGTATCTGGCGAACGATGGCAGCAACGCGTTCCTCGCCGACGAGGGCAAGAACCTGCTCGACGCATGGCTCGGCACCGAGATGGCCGAGCCGTACGTGATGACGTCGGCTACTTGGGGCTCCACGCCGGAGCCACCAGCGATGGAGCTTTTCGTCAGCAGCCTAGCCACTTGGTGTGTGGGTAAGCGCGGCGCCTTCACCTCCACGTGCGACACGTTCGGCAACAACCAGACGGTGGGTATTGTTGCACTGACGGCTGATACCGGCGGGCAGCCGCTGTCCGGAAGCCAGGTCTTTGCAGAGATCTCTGGTCCCTCAGGTACTGTGGTCACCAGCCTGCAGGGGTTCAGCGACGCGAACGGTGAGGCCGAGATGACGTGGAAGATCCCGCGCCGACAGGCGGCCGGCGTCTACACGATCACTGCCGTGAACGTGGTGAATGGCGGTTATGAGTACGATCCAGCGGCGGGCCCCACGACGTCGTTCACGGTCCAGTAGCTTCGCCGCGCAGTCTATGCCAACGAGAGCCCCGCCCGCGCGGGGCTCTTCGTTTTCTAACCGTCACGGAGTTCCGGCGACTGGAAGAAAGCGCGACCGAGGCGACGAGATTGGCTACGTCGCTCCAGATCCTCCGGATGCCTCGTCGAGTAGGGCTGCGAGCTCGATTCCGCGCGTCGCCAGTATGCGCTCGATCGTGTCGCCGATCTTGTTGTTCGGTGTCGAAGCGCCGGCGGTGAGGCCGATCTCGACGTCGCCCGCCGGCAGCCAATCCCCGTCCGTCACGACGCGCTCGGTGCCGACGACCTTGTGGGTGATGGCTCGGCTTTCGGGGTCGATACAGGTCGAGTCCTCGAGGTGATACGTGTGCGTGTGCTGGGCGCACATCTGGGCCAGGTGGTTCGTGTTGCTCGAGTTGTAGCCGCCGATGACTATCATGATGTCCGGAGGTGCTTGCATCAACTTGAGCACCGCGTCTTGACGGTCCTGCGTCGCGCTGCAGAGCGTGTCGAAGTGCCGGTAGTGGCCCGCCAACTCGCCTTCGCCGTACCGCTCGATCATCGCCTGGCGGAACTGCTCCGCAATCTTCACGGTCTCGGACGCCAGCATCGTCGTTTGGTTGGCCACGCCTACCTTCACTAGGTCCCGATCGGGATCGAAACCGTCGGAACAAGCATGGCCGAAACGCGCGACAAACTCGTCACGGTCTCTGCCGTGCGCTATGTAGTCGCCCACCGCCCGTGCCTCCTCCAGATCCTTGACGATCAGGTAAGCGCCCTTGTAGCGGCTGGCCTGCGAGGCCGTGGCTTTACTCTCTTCGTGGAAGAACTTGCCATGGATGATCGCCGTGTACCCGTCGCGGGCGTAGCTCTCTACGCGTTTCCAGACGTTGAGCACCGAGCCGCAGGTCGTATCGACCAGAAGACAGCCGATCTCGCGCAGCGCCTCGAAGTCGTGCAGCGTGACGCCGAATGCCGGTATGATGACAACGTCCGGGGCTCGTACGCCGCTGAAGTCGAAGCGGCCGTCCTGACCGGGCATGAGAAACTCGATGCCCATTTCGTTCATCCGCTCGTTCACGTGCGGGTTGTGAATGATCTCGCCCAGCAGGAAGAGCTGACGGTCGGGGAACTTGTGCCGTGCCTCGTAGGCATACTGGACCGCACGGTCGACTCCGTAGCAGTAGCCGAATTCCTCGGCGAGCCGGATGGAGAGACCGCCGATAGAGGCGCGGTAGCCGTTCTCCCGTAGCCAGTCCACGACCCGGGAGTGGTACTCACCTTCCAGGACGGGCAGCACGGTCTTCTTGAGACCCAAGCCCGTGCGGAAATAGGTCTTCGAGCCTTCCATAGCAGCAAAGGGTACCCGGGGCTGTGAGCTAAATCAAGGATGAGGGGGTGGCTCGGCCCTCGAAACTCCGTACGTGTTGATGGCGAGATCGGTCGGGTGCTTACCAGAGCGGGTACGAAGGCGTTAGAATTACGTCCTGCCCCGGCCAGGTCGAGAAATCGCTGGAGGCGATGATGGTGCGGAAGAAGAAGGAGTACACCCGGCGGGAGCTCGAGGGCCACGAGCTGCGGCCGGAGAGTCTGATGATGGGCTACGGGTACCGACCCGAGTGGTCAGAAGGCTCCATAAAGTGCCCGATTTTCCAGACATCGACGTTCGTATTCGAGACCGCTGAGGACGGCAAGGCCTTCTTCGAGCTTGCCTACGGACTGAGGGAGAAAGGCCCGGCCGAGACCCCAGGTCTCATATACAGCCGCTTGAACAACCCGGACCTGGAAATCCTGGAAGACCGGCTCGCCCTTTGGGACGATGCCGATGCGGCGGCGGTGCACGCCAGCGGCATGTCGGCCATCGCCACGACGGCCCTGACATTCCTGCGTCCCGGAGACGTTCTGGTGCATAGCGAGCCCCTCTATGGTGGCACCGAGTACCTTTTCTGCCATGTCCTGCCAGAATTCGGCATCGATGTTCGGAGTTTCCCAGCCGGGCGCGAGGCCCAAACGGCGCTCGAAGGGCTGGTCTCAGACCAGGACGTAGCGGACCGCTTGCGGATGATCTTCATCGAGACGCCGGCGAACCCCACCAATGATCTCGTTGATATCGCTCACTGTGCGGAGGTGGCGCGGAGGCATTCCAGGGAGGACCGCAAAGCCGTACTCGCGGTGGACAACACGTTTCTTGGGCCTCTATTCCAACACCCCCTACAGTTCGGAGCCGATCTGGTCATCTACTCGGCCACCAAGTTCATCGGCGGCCACAGCGACTTGATCGCGGGCGCCGTGCTTGGCTCCGAGGAGTTGATCGGCCAGGTATTGCAGACGCGGACGTTCTTGGGGACGGCGTCGGAACCGTGGACCGGCTGGTTGATCCTCCGCAGCCTCGAGACGTTGAAGCTGCGGATGACCTCGCAGATGAAGAACGCTCGCTATGTGGCCGACTTCCTGGCCGACCACCCGAAGGTCGATCGCGTTCACTACCTGGGGCACATCACGGAGGACGATCCACAGTACGAGACCTACCGTCGCCAGTGCGTCGCGCCGGGCGGCATGGTGGCCTTCGATGTGCACGGCGGAGAGGCGGAGGCGTTCCGATTTCTCAACTCGCTGAAGCTCGTCCACCTCGCCGTGAGCTTGGGCGGTACGGAGTCGCTGGCAGAGCACCCGGCCACTATGACCCATGCCGACATTCCGGTGGAGGATCAACCGCGCATGGGCATCACGCCGGCGCTAGTACGCCTATCCATCGGGGTGGAACACTACGAGGACCTGATAGCGGATCTGGCTCAGGCGCTCGCGGCGGTCTAGGGCTCGGTCCTTAGGTCGAATTCCGGGTCGAGCCGCTTGGAGGAGCCTTTGGCCCTGCCGTCCAGTCGACTTCGCGGAGCCAAGCGACGGTGCGACGGACTCCGTCCGCGTAGCCTACTTCCGGAGACCATCCCAACTCGGTACGTATCCGCGTTCCGTCGAAGAGCACGGGGCGCTCGTGCAGATACGAGAGTTCTCGCAGGGCCCGGAGGTCCGGATCGAGCATGGCCGTTAGGCGCAGCCAGCCTATGGGCAGCGGGCGGAGTCGCAGGGGGAGGCCGGCCGCCTTGGCGATCAGTTCGGCAAACTCCCTTGGTGTGACCGGCGTATGGCCGGGCGCCGTGTAGTCGACGCCGCGCGATTGGGGCCGCCCCACAGGGGCGACCAGGGCGCGTGCCGCGTCCTCGATGTACAGGAACTCGCGGGGCCTGTCCAAGTCACCCGGGTACCGGGCCGTCCTACCCGCGAGCGTGCGTACGAACATGTCGTATAGGTGGCCCTTGAGAACGCCGGGGCCGTACACATCCGGCAGATGTACAACTGTGCCTCCCTCGGCGGTGACGGCTCGCTCCAGATCCGCCCGAACGGCTCCGAGCGCTGTGGGACCCGCCTTCTGCTGCTCCGGACCGATCCGCTCGCCGGCGCCCGGGTCGTAGACCCATGTATTGCCCGGATATATGAACTGCCGTCCGGAGCCGAGACCCTCGAGGGCATGACGCAGCGCGTCCCAGTTATCCGCGTACTGCCGAGGCGGAAAGTCCACGCAGTGGATCACGGCGTCGCTGCCTTCGAGCGCTGCACCGGTGGCAGTTCGGTCAAGGACGTCGCCCACGACTACCTCCGCGCGTTCGTCCCCGCCGCGGCGCTGGAAATCCTCCGGCCTCCTGACGAAAGCACGGACCTGGTGACCTGCCCTGACCAGCGCGTGGACGCAGGCCAGCCCAACGGTTCCGGCCGCTCCCGTGACTGTAACACGCATGG